>CALATR010000687.1 GCA_937891875.1 uncultured Pseudomonadota bacterium
CCAGCTCCACCCCGAGGGTGAGCGCGTCGGGCGCCGCGCTCAGCGACCGCCCCGGGCCGTGGTCAGCTCGCTCTTCACCCAGTCTTCGGCTCCGATCGTGTACTTCTTGGCGATCATCGCCTTGGCGTCACTCACGGTCTGGCCCCACCGACCCGCGAGCAGCTCGGCGTCGCTGTAGGTGTAGGGCGTGTCCCAGAAGCTGCAGGCGACCCGGGGGGAGAACGCGGCCAGCTTGCGCGCCTCGTTGAGCTCCGCGTCGATGTAGCCGCGCTGTCCGATGCCGACCTTGCGCTGGACCGTGGACTGGACCGTCGCGCTGTCGGTGCCCCACAGGTGGCGCAGCATCTTGTCGTGACAGCTGTCCACGAACTGGCCGGCGCCGATGTCGGCGGGCTGGGGGAGGTGGGCGAGCAGGCCGGTCTTCACCGCCGCCTCGCCCTGCACGCTGGCCTTGAGCGCCAGGGAGGCCTTCGCCTCCTCGATGCTCGTGTTCCAGGCGCGACTCAGCTTCTCGGCGTCCTCGTAGCTGAACTCGGTCTCGTAGAACTCGCACCGGCGGGTCGCGTCCCGGGCGGCCTCGATGCCCGCCTGCTCGCGCATCGGGCGCAGCACGCTCTGCTCGTCGCCCCAGCCGATCTTCTTGCCGATGCGGGTCTTGGCGTCCCACACGCTCTGGCCCCAGTGCGCCGCGAGCACCTTGGCGTCGCAGTAGGTGTAGCTGCTGCGGGTGTACAGCTCGATGGGGTCCTTGGCGGCCATGGCGGGGGCGCCGAAGAGCGGCGTGACGAGCACGCACAGGGCGAGGAAGACGAGGGGCTTCATGGTGACTCCAGCGGTGGGTGAGCCTACCGCGAGAGACCCCGTCCGCCGGATTCCGTTCGCCGAACGCTTGACATAACAAGCGTTCTAAATAAGAGTCTCGTATCGGGAGGGTCTTCATGCGCGGTCTGTCCTACGTTGTTGCCTTGGTTCCAGGCCTGTTTTGCGTCCTCGGGCTCCTCCTCGGCGGCCCGCTCGTGTGGGTCACGCCCCTCGTCGTGTTTGGCCTGGTCCCCCTCGCCGACACGGTGTGGCGGCGCTCCGGCTCGGCCGGGCCGGGATCGCTGGACGGGGCGGCCGCCCACCTGCTGCTCGTGCTCTCCGCCGTGCTGGACCTGCTCGCCGTCGGGCTGCTGGTCGTGCGCGCCCCCGCCCTCGGGCCGGTGGAGCTCGCCGGCTGCGTCGTGTCGGTGGGCATCGTGCTGGGCGTGTACGGCCTCAATGTCGGGCACGAGCTCGGCCACCGGGGCGGGCGTGCCTTCCGCCTGACCGCCTGGGTGCTCATGGCGTCGAGCCTGTACGGCCACTTCTGGATCGAGCACAACCTCGGCCACCACGCCCGCGTCGCCACCCCGGAGGACCCGGCCAGCGCCCGCCGCGGCCAGTGGCTCTACCCCTTCTGGGTCCAGTCCATCGTCGGTGGCGCGCGCTCGGCGCTGGCCCTCGCCCCGCGCTTCGTGCTGGGCATCTGGCTCGCCCAGGCGCTCGCCGTCGCCGCCGTGGCGATCGGGCTGGGCCCGGTCGCTGCGCTCGCCTGGCTCGGCGCTGCCGCCATCGGGATCCTGCTGCTGGAGACCGTCAACTACCTCGAACACTACGGCCTCGTCCGCGAGCGCACCGCCGATGGGCGCTGGGAGCGGGTGCAGCCGCGCCACAGCTGGAACGCGGAGCACCCGGTCGGTCGGGCGATGCTGTTCGACCTGCCGCGCCACGCGGATCACCACGCCAACCCCCGCCGCGCCTGCATCGATCTGCGGCCCTTCGACGAGGCTCCCCAGCTGCCCGTCGGCTACCCGGCGATGGTCCTGATTGCCCTCGTTCCCCCGCTGTTCATGGCGCTCATGCACCCGCGCCTGGATCAGCTTGGCTCCCTTGCGCCGCTCTCCCAGCGGGCAGCCCGCGGGTAGCGCCGGGAGCCGTCATGAGTAAGGTGCGGGGCGCGCTGGGAGGTTGTTGTGCCCCGCATTGTCGATCACGATGAGAAGCGTGCCGAGCTGTTGGCCGGTTGTTTCGAGGTCTTCGACCGAGAAGGCTATGGCTCGGTGTCCATGCGCGGTCTCGCCCGTTCCCTCGGGGTGAGCACCGGCACGCTGTACCACTACTTCGAGGGCAAGGACGCGCTGTTCGAGGCGCTCGTCCGCCAGCGGTTCGAGTCGGACCTCCTGGCGGCGACCGAGGGCCTGACCGACGCGACGCCCCCCGAGGTCCGCCTCGCGCACCTGCTGCGCTGGGTCGGCGTCAACGTGGAGCACCTGCAGCGCACCCTGCGTCTGGTGCTCGACTACGTGCGCCAGTCCGACGACCACGAGTTCGTCCCTGACGTGCTCCACGGCTACAGCGACGAGCTCGCGCGGGCGCTGGGGCCGGAGCTGGCGACCCCGGTGCTGTCGGCGATCCTCGGCCTGCTCGTGCACCGCCTGCTGGACCCCGACGCCGTCGATGTCGGAGCCCACGTGGCGCTGCTGGGCCGCCTGGGAAGGTAGTAGCTGCGGTCGCGGCCTACAGGCCGGGCATGCCGGGGCCGGGGAGGCCCAGGCGCGGGTCCATCTGCGGGTCGAGCAGCTGGAGATCCTGCATCCGCGGGTCGAGCTCGATGGGGTGGGGCACCAGGAGCGCCGGGCTCGACAGCAGGGGGTCGGCGAAGGCCTCGATGTCGTGGGACTGCACGCCCTGCCAGGCCTGCTCCTGCTGGGCCGCGGTGATCTGCAGCAGCGAGCCCTGATCCAGTCCGCCGTTGCCGGCGACCGAGTCCGCGGCCATGGGCTCGCCCATCGGGCCGAGGCGGTGGACGGTGATGGTGCAGCCGCCGAGCATGACGGCGGTGGCCACCATCGTGCTGAACGTGAGCGAGGGGACGAGCGCGCGCATGGGACCTCCGGTCGAGTCTCCTCCATGATACCGCGGGATCGTGAGCATCGCGCCCCTTCCGCAATCCGGATCCGAGGTCGAGGCCGCCGTCGCGCGCCTCGCGGCCCTGCTGCGCCACCAGCAGCTGGTCGTACTGACCGGGGCCGGGATCAGTACCGAGTCCGGCATCCCCGACTACCGGGGTCCGGAGACCGCCCGGCGCGCGCGCAACCCCATGAAGTTCCAGGCGTTTGTCGCGGATCCGGCGAACCGTGCCCGCTACTGGGCCCGGGCCCACGCCGGCTGGGCGCGGGTCGCCGGGGCCCAGCCCAACCCCGCCCACCAGGCCCTCGCCCGCCTGGAGGCCGCCGGCCGGATGCGCGGCCTGGTCACCCAGAACGTCGACCGGCTGCACCACCGCGCGGGCTCCGCCCAGGTCATCGAGCTGCACGGCTCGCTGCACGACGTGCGCTGCCTGGCCTGCGGCGCCTTCGAGCCCCGGGCCGGGCTGCAGGAGCGGCTGGCGCGGGTCAACCCGGGGAGTACCCGGGCGGTCGAGATCGCGCCGGACGGGGACGCCGAGATCGGGGCGGCGGCCGAGGCCCGCTTTCGGGTTGTCGGGTGCCTGGCCTGCGGAGGCAGCCTCAAGCCCGACGTCGTCTTCTTCGGGGAGAACGTGCCCCGCGAGCGCGTCGAGACCGCGTACGCCTGGGTCGACGAGGCGGACGCCCTGCTGGTCGTCGGCAGCAGCCTCACCGTGTTCAGCGGATTCCGCTTCGTCAAGCGCGCCCACGCCGCCGGCAAGCCCATCGGCATCGTCAACCTCGGGCCGACCCGTGGCGATCCCCTCGCCGACGTCAAGGTCGAGGGGCGCGCCGGCGAGGTCGTGCCCGCCCTGGTCCAGGAGCTCCTGTGATCCGTCTCGCCCGTCTCGACGACGGCGCGCCCGCCATCTTCGCCACCCTGCAGGGCGAGGGACCCCAGACCGGACGACCGTCGACGTTTGTGCGATTGTCCGGGTGCAACCTGCACTGTGTGTGGTGCGACACCCCGCACACCTGGTACTTCGAGGGCACCCGCTTCGAGCACCGCAGCGCCCGGCGCTTCCAGCGGGAGACCGAGGTGCTGGCGCTCGAGGTCGCCGACGTCGCCGAGCGCGTGCGCGCCCTGTCGCCCCGCGCGCTGGTCCTCACCGGCGGCGAGCCCATGGCCCAGCAGCGCGCGCTGGAGGAGCTCCTGCATCTCCTTGGACCCGACTTCACGGTCGACGTCGAGACCAACGGCACGCTCGCCCCCAAGGAACCCCTCACCGCCCGGATCGACACCTTCGTCGTGTCCCCCAAGCTCGCCAACTCCGGCATGGCCGAGTCGCTGCGCATCAAGCCGGCGGCCCTGCAGACCCTGGCGGCGACCGGGCGGGCGTGGTTCAAGTGGGTGGTCGACAGCGAGGTCGCGGTCGACGAGGTCAAAGCACTGGTCGAGCGCCTCGGCCTGCCCGACGACCGGCAGATCCTCATGCCCGAGGGCACGACCTCCGCACAGCTCCGCGAGCGCTCCCCTGCGGTCGCCCGGTGGTGCCTCGAGCGGGGCTGGCGCTTCTCGGACCGGCTGCACGTGCACCTGTACGGCGGCGGACGCGGCGTATGATGAGCAGGATGGAGGCATGATGCGAACCCTTGTGCTGGCCCTCGCGGCGAGCCTGGCCGTGGCCTGCGGGCCCACCGTCGCCGAGACGACCGACCCCACCGACGCGACCGATTCCACCGACGACACCGATGATCCCGGTCCGGCGCCGGACCTCACCGCCCGCGGCGACGCGCGCTCTGTGCTGGACACGGGCAGCTCGGCGGTGCGGGACGGCTGCACCCTGCGCTGGTCGCGCTACTCCCCCGACGGTCAGCCCGGTGAGGTGCTGGTCGTGCTCGCCCACGGCTTCGGGCGCAGCCAGGCGCAGATGGCGGGCTGGGCCGAACACCTGGCCAGCTGGGGCGCCGAGGTCGTCACCCCGGACCTGTGCTTCGCCGGTCCCTTCAACTCCGATCACCCCGCGAACGGCCGCAGCCTGGCCGATCTGGCCACCGAGCTCGCCGACGACCGGCCGGTGATCCTGGCCGGACACTCCGCGGGCGGCCTGGCGGCGTGGCTCGCGGCCAGCGAGCTGGGGGGTGCCGTGGACGGCGTGCTCCTGCTCGACCCG
>CALATR010000688.1 GCA_937891875.1 uncultured Pseudomonadota bacterium
TGATCTGGTCGGTCGACCGGTCCCAGCTCATGACGTCGCCCTTGCCGTACTGGCTGGACGTGTAGCCGAGCAGGTTGCCGTTGGGGGCGACCACCGGAAACTGCAGGTTGCCCGGGGCCTTGTCGGTGGGCATCATCTCGGCCGCCGACGCGCCACCCGGCTGGGCGAAGTACAGGCGGAACTGGCCGCCCGAGTTGCTGCCCTCGAAGACTGCGATGCCGCCAGGGTGCCAGGTCGGGTTCATGACGACCTGCTGGCCGCTGTAGGGGCCACTCGAGCCGGGGAGCTTCACGCCCATGACCTTGGTGGCCGAGGCTCCGGTCACCGCGGCAAAGTACATGTCGATGCCGTCACCACCGTAGGTGTTGACCTCGAACGCCAGGTGCTTGCCGTCCTTGGACCAGACCGGGTTCATGGCGTGGCCGTCCTTGCCGAAGTCCACCTGGCCGGCCGATGCGGGAGCTGCGAGGCTCAGGGCAAGGGCACCGAGGGCGGCCGCGGCAACCGTACGGAACACGGTCTTGGGTCGGATCCGAGTCATGATGTCGATCTCCAGACAGAACAGGGATGCGGAAAGAGAAAACTACTGGTTGAAGCGCTTGATGTGCGGAACGACGCCGACCCGCACGCCTGCGTTGATGATCTGGCGGTTGCCGTCCGTGGCCCAGCTTCCGCCCAACTCCACAACACCTCGCAGGCCGAAGCCTTCCTCATTGCTGAAGAGCTCGACCGGAGCGAAGCCGACCGCGAACGCAGCACCGGGGGCGACCGAGAAGCCACGCCACTCGATGTTGTTCGGCTCGTAGGTCTGCTGATCGGGCCGGGAGCAGCGCTCGGGATCGCTGCCGGTCGCGGGCGGGTCCCAGTCCTCGTTCGGCGCCAGCTCGAACCAGCAGGCAACGCCGGTTCCCTCGCCATAGTAGAGGTTCCAGGTAGGTCCGACCGCGATGCGCAGGTCGCCGGGGCGGATGGTCGCCGCCAGCCAGGCGTTGCCGCCGTTGAAGCTGGCCGGGCGATCCGCGTACTGGGTCCGGCCGCCGTACATGCCGGTGTAGCCGACCGTCAGGGCCGTCCCGAACATCTTGTTGGCGCCGTTGAAGCCGATCTCGTAGCCCAGCTGGGCGGAGATCCCCGAGCCCGTGACCGACTGTCCCTGGGCCTGGTAGAGGTCCGGGTTGGACAGGTCGGCGACCGGGTCCTTGGGGGCCGAGTTGGACATGAAGTTGTAGCCCACGGTCCCGACGAAGCCGTGGTAGCCGATGATGCCCTCGGTGTAGTCGGCCGCGGACGGGCCGGTGCCGTCCCCGCCGCCACCGGCGAGCCCCTGGCCCGCGAGACAGGCCTCGAGCTCCTTCTTCTTGGGCTTCTCCACCGGGATGGTGAGGAAGTTCGGACCCGCGACCACCTCGAACTCCTGGCACGCGACCTTGTACGTCCCGAGGGGGAGCATGCCGCGGAAGGAACCCGTGTTGGTCATCACCTCTTCCGCCCACTCGACGCTCTTGCGCTGATCGGGGGCGAAGGGCATGACGGCGGGCTTGACCGGCACCAGGAAGCGCTCCGAGCCCTTGAGCTCGACGCGGCCGTACTGGGAGTCGATCGCAGCCAGCTCCTGGATGATCTCGTCGCTGGCCTGGATCTTCTGGGCGCGGAGCAGGCGCTCGTAGACCTCCAGCGTCTTGCCCAGCGACCGGGCGGCCTGGGCGCCGACCTGGTGGTCATCGAAGGGCAGGTCGATGTTGAGGGCGAGCAGCTCGTTGTACTTGCGCTCGACGCCCGCCCACGCATTGCGCTGGGCGAGGCGCTTCATCTCCTCTTCGAGGCGGAGACGCTCGGCGGTCTTGTCCTGAGCGAGAGCCACGGTGGGCACCAGCGAGGACGCCAGCACGGACCCGCCGGTGGCGAGGCACAGCGCGAGCACGAGGCGGGCGGTCAGGCGATGGGAGGTACGCATGGAGTCTCCGGCTACATCGCAGTGGACTGGGACAGGTCGTGATCGCCCCATGGATCGAACAACATCCGAGCATACGGATGTGTCGGTTGTCCATCGGGCAGAGGGAGTTCTTCGATGACCTGACCTTCCAGCATGACGAGCGCACGATGGCACCAGGCACGCGCCTGGGCCATGTCGTGGGTCACGAGGATACACGCTGCCCCCTCGGGCAGGTTGGTGATCAGGTCTTCGAGGACGGAATCCTGGCGATCGGGGTCCAACCCCGAGGTCGGCTCGTCGGCGACGACGAGGCGCGGCTGCAGGGCGAAGACGCGCGCCAGCGTCACCCGGCGCTGCTCCCCGCCCGACATCTCCCGCGGGAGCGCGGTGAGCCGATGGCCGAGCCCGAGCTCCTCGAGCATCTGAACCGCCCGCTCGGTCGCCTGCTCGCGGGCGAGTCCACCGAGCACGGTGAGCGACTCGACCACGGCTTCGACCGCGGTCTGCTGGGGGTCCAGCGCGGACAGGGCGTCCTGGGGCACGTACTGGTAGCGGACCCGACGGGGGCGGCGCTGCCCCTCGGGCAGGCTCGACCAGGGCTCGCCTTCGAGGCGGATCTCTCCGCTGGTCACGCCCTCGAGGCCGAGCACCATGCGCGACAGGGTGGTCTTGCCGGAGCCGGACTGTCCGACCAGGGCCACGACCTCGCCGGCGCGCAGCTCCACGGTCACCCCAGCGACCGCCTCGACGTGCTTCTTCGGGCTCCACGGCCAGGGACCGGGAATGACGAAGGTCTTGCGCACGTCCTCGATGTGCACGACCACGTCCGCGTCCGGGGCGGGACGGGGGGGCGCGTGGGACACGCCCTCGAAGCCGAGGGCGAGGTCTGTGGTGGGCGGGAGCTCGGACTCGCTCATGCGACGCCCTCCTTGGGGTTGCCGAAGGAGTCGTGGGTGTCGCTGGGCTGGTAGAGCCGAACGACCTCGTCGGCTACGCGCTCGACCGTCTCCATGTTGTGGGAGATCAGCATCAGGGCGACGTTCGTCTCCTGGGCGACGTTGATCATCAGCTCGGTGACGACCCGGCGCAGGACCGGATCGAGGCCGGTCTCGGGCTCGTCGGCAATGAGCAGCGGCGGCTTGGGGGCGATCGCGATGGCGAGGGCGGCGCGCTGGGCCATGCCGCCGGAGAGCTCGCTGGGCAGGCTGGCGGCCGCGCGGGGAGGCAGCCCCACCCGCTCCAGGATCGCGGCGATCTCCTGCCCGAGATCGGCCGGCGCCTGGTCCCTGCGCCCTATGGCCATCTTGAGCTGCCAGCCCAGGGTGCGACCGGGGTTGAGGGCCGAGGAGGCCGACTGCGGCGAGTAGGTCACGTACTTGCCGCGCAGGGTGCGGGTCTGGCGCAGCAGGCGGCGCTGGGCGCGCATGCCCCCTCCCCTCACTCCGTCGAACCAGTCCTTGTCCCCGGAGAACGCCGGGAAGCGCAGCGTACCCCGCACGATGCCCGGGTCGACGTCGAGCACCGCCATGCAGGCCCGGGCAGACAGGCTCTTGCCCGAGCCCGAGTGGCCGATCACCGCCGTGCAGCGACCCGAGCGCACCTGGATGCAGACCCCGTCGACGAGCGTGCGCGCAGGCGTGACGATGCAGAGATCCTGCAGATCGAGCAGGAGCTCCGACTCCGCGGAACGCTCGGTCTTCACGCCGGTCTCGACGTGGAGCTTGGTCTCGCCGTCGCTCATCGCTGCCTCGCCGCCAGGCGGAATGCCTGCGCCATCAACGCCACCAGGGCTACCAGAACGAGACCGAGCACCAAAGCGTGGAGCATGGCCATGTCGGAAGTCACACCGACCTCCCACGCCTTGCCAAAGCCCTCCTTGAACAAGGTCTCTCCGAACAGCACCGCGGACTGGAACCCGTCGTAGAGCGGGCTGGCCCAGCTCTTGATGAGCTCGGGCCGGGTCAGGGCGGGCTGGCGCTTGAAGTCGGCGAGGTACGACAGGGCGATCTCGAGGAAGACCACCTGCATCAGCACCTCGGCGCCCTGGCGCACCAGGACGGAGCGCAGGTTGAGCCAGGTGATGTGGTACAGGTAGATCCTGGTCAACGAGAAGCCGTGCGCCCGCAGGGCCTCGACGAAGCGCGCGCCACCGAGCCGTCCCGCGGCCGCGGCTGCCTCGTCCATGGCGCCGGGAGCCGCGAGGATCGCCCAGGCGATGGCCAGCGGGTACAGGCTGACGTACTCCTTGGGCACGACGAACGCGACGACCAGCACGACGACCATGCGCGGCAGGGCACCCGCGATCTCGCTGAACACCTGCAGGACGGTGTCGAGCCAGGTGACGCCGGCGCAGCGCGCCAGTCCGGCGAACGCGGAGAAGATCATCACCATGACGCCGGCGAGCGCGGACGGGCCGAGCACGATGCCCGCGCCCTGCAGCACGTAGTGCACCAGCGAGATGCCCTTGGTATCCGCGCCGAAGGGCGGGACCTCCCAGGGCTTGGCGAAGAGGTGGTCCATGTCCGGCGAGGGCAGGCGCTCGGGGGCGCTGACTGCGGCGGCGACGAACGCGGCGAGGAGCAACAGGCCGATGATCAGCCAGGCGGTGTTCCACGCGCTGCCGGTGCGGCGGACCTTCTGCACGTCCACGCTCACGCGCCCTCCACGGCGGCCGTTGCGGGCACGGCGACCGGCACATGGGGCGCGCGGCGGACCAGGATGGCCACCCCGACCTCGGAGAGCGCCTGGATCAGGAGGAGCAAGGCCGAGATCAATGAGAAGCCCCACGCGGCGGCGAGGATGACGAAGGTCGCCTTGTCGAGCGTGCTGTTCCACAGCAGATCGCCCAGGCCGTTGATCTGCAGGACCAGCTCGACGATGACGGTGCCGGAGACGAGGTGCAGCACCCGGCCCCGCAGCTGTCCGACCAGGGCCGGGAGCAGGTTCGGCAGGGCGTTGCCGAGCACGCTCTCCCCGCGCAGCACGGCAATGCCGATGTAGCGCTGCTTGACCTCGCTCTCGAAGAGGTTGCGGGTGCCGATGACCGCACCCGAGGCGGCGCCGTCCGCGAGGCCGAGCGCCAGACCGCCGAACAGGATGGCCAGCGGCTGGATGGCCAGCGGCTCCGACGTGCCCAGGTCCACGTCGAAGGCGAAGGGGTCACCGCCCATGAAGATCTGCAGGATGGCGTAGACGAACAGCGCCATGAAGACCGCCGGGATGACGCCGACGCCCTGCAGGATGTTGTCGACCCTCTTGGGCAGGACACCGGTGGCCGCGAGCACCATGCCGCCCATGACCAGGGTGAGCGCGGTGCCGATCAGCAGCATCGTGTTCGGCAGCGCTGACCAGATGAGGTCGCTGATCTCGAAGGCGGTGTAGGTGCCGACCTTGCCACGCCCGAAGTCGAGCACGACCGCCCGGCGCAGCCAGTTCACCAGGAAGTAGCCGGCATCCAGGGTGGCCGATGCCGTCGCGACCACGGACTGTCCGGTGGTGTAGTCGTCCTCGGGCACGTACGCGGGCTCGCCCTCCTCCTGGGCCTCCGGGTTGTCCTCCACCACGGTCAGCGGCGCCAGCCCCACCGAGGCCCGGATGTCGTCACTCCAGGGGCTCTGCAGGTGGTACTCCTGCACGGTGGTCTCGCGGGCCTCGCGGGCGCAGCCGGGCGGGCAGATGGTCGAGGCCAGGGTGCCGGGCAGCATCCACACGACCAGCGTGATGATCGCAGGCACGAGGATCGGGAGCGAGAGCGCTGCGAGCAGTCGTACGAGCGGTCGAATCCACCAGGCCAAGTCGTCTCCTGCCTCCGGCGAGGCGGCCGCACTCTAGCACGGTGTGCAACGGAAACATCGCCACGAACAAGCCCGGCGTGTGCACTCAGGCACAGCCGGGCTGCCATTCCAGGATTCCCCGCATTTCAAGGGCGCTTCAGACCAACCCCTCAGGTGCTGCCTGAGGGGCTGCCCCCTACTCCTGGGTCCAGCCGTCGAACTCGGTGAAGTAGTAGTACGGCGCGATCGTGTTGTTGCGGATCTCGTTGCGCCAGGCGGACTTGGTGTCCAGCTTCCAGAGGAAGATGTAGGGCAGGTCGTCCGCGAGCTTGGCGTGGAGCTCGTGGTAGGCGTCGCGAGCCTCGGTGTCCGTCCGCGCAGCGTCGAAGCGCGCCAGCAGCTTGTCGACCTCGGGGTTGCTGTAGTCGAAGATGTTCAGCGCACCCTTGCCGCCACCGCGGGTGTGGAAGAGCGGGTTGACGTACTCGACCAGGCCGAAGGACCACTTGCCGATCAGCAGATCGAAGTCCTTCTGCTGACCCGCGACCACCTTGCGGTTCCAGTCGTCGGCCGTGACCTTGTAGACCTGCCGATCGTAGCCGCCCGCCTGGAGCTGGTTGCCGATCTGGTTGAGCAGGTCGCGGGCCTCGCCGTCCAGCGGGGCGTTCATGCCGAGGCGCAGGTTGACCGGCGCGCCGGCGACAGTCCAGCGACCGGCCTGCTTCTGCGCGCCTGCCTGCTCCATGAGCGAGGCAGCCTTGGCCCGATCGCTGCGCTCGTGGACCTTGACCTGGCGGTTGTAGTACGGCGAGGACTGCACGAACGGACCGCTGATGAACTCGCAGGGCGGGTTCGGGTCGTCGGCGTCGACACCGATGGTCAGCTCGCGCAGCTCGGAGCGATCGAGGGTCAGGTCGATGGCCTGGCGGATCTGCTTCTTGGCCAGCGGGCCCTTGGTCGTGTTGATGGCGATGAACCACCAGGACCGCAGGTCGTAGCTCTTGAGCGCGACGTCGTCGCTGGCGGCGACCTCGGGGCGGAGCGGCGGCGCGACCGAGATGACGCCGTGCACACCGGCGTTGATGAGCGTCCGGATCTGGACGAACGGGTCGCCGCCTTCCTTGAGCTGGGCGCCGGAGATGCTCGGGCGATGGTGCGCGTTGGGCACCGCCGTGAACGAGACTTCCCGTCGGCCCTTGCTGCCCTTCATCGGTCCCGTGCCCACCGGCCGCAGCGCGAACTCGTCCTCGGGGGAGATGGTCGAGCTGCTGAACTTGTGCTTGGGCATGATGTGGAACGCGATGCGCTCGCGAGGGTTGTGGTAGATCTTGCGGAACGAGATGGTCGCGGTCGACTCCTTCTCGTCTGCCTCACACCCGGCGATGGCCTCGCGGAAGTCCTTGGACTCGTTGCTCGGGTTGCTCGTGTTGAGCAGCGCATCGACCGTGAAGCAGACGTCCTCGGGGGTCAGCGGCTTGCCGTCGTGCCACTTGATGCCCTCCTTGAGCGTCACCTTGATCTTCTTGCCGCCCTCCAGGATCTGGAACTTGCTGACGACGCGGGATCGCAGCTCGTTCGTGATCGCGGAGCGGTAGAACATCCGATCGAACACCAGCTCGTGGCTGCGCCGATCAACCATGGTCCTCGCGTACAACGGGTTCATCGTCGAGGGCAGCTGCTCCTCGAAGTAGTCGACGCCCGCGACGAGGAACGTCGAGCAGACGAGGCCTGCACCGATCAGGAGATGTGGAAGTCGACCCATGGAGGCTGTCTCCTACATGCCGGGGGTGCCGCCGCCGCCGCGACTGCGACCGACTCGAATGGCGAGCAGGTCCAGGGCGGTGCGTACGACTTCGAGCGAAGGTGCCCGGCGCGCTTGCTGGTGAACGATCTCGAGACCTCGGATGGTGTACTGGTTCTCAGCATCCCATGCCGTGAGGGAGAGCAAACCCTCGGGGGCCGCAGCAGCATCCCTCTCGCCCATGTCCTTGGCGGCGATGCGCAGCTTGCCCGAGGTCTCGCGGTCGCCTTCGAGCTCGGCGACGATCGCGAGATTGCGGTAGAGGCCGGCGACGGCCACGTCCGCGAAGATGGGGTGGCTCGGATGATCCGACCCGCGGGCCAGGCCCTGCTGGGTCTTCCAGGCCTTGCGGAGGTCGTTGACCA
>CALATR010000689.1 GCA_937891875.1 uncultured Pseudomonadota bacterium
CGGGTCATCCTGGCGCCGCCCGACCGCGTGGGTGAACCGCGCCCATGGGTCGCGCGGGTCCGGCATCGCCCTCGTCGCTGAACGGGTCGTCTCGGTCGGGCCCGACGTCGCGGTGCCGCTGAACGGCGTCGTGCTCACGGCCTGCGACGGAGGCCTGCCCGACGCCTCCCCCGGCGATGCCGTTGCGTGGCGACTTCCCGGCGTCCGAGCTGCCATCTCCGGCGGTCCGGTCCTGGTCTCGGACGGGGTCTGTGCCTTCGACCTCGCCGCAGAGGACTTCCGTGGCACCGCACCCCCGCGCACCTTCGTCGACGACGAGACCGGCGACCGCAACCTGCTCCCCCGCCTCGCCGCCGGCATCACCGCCGACGGCGCGCTGGTGGTCGCCGCGGTGGATGGACGCAACGCCGAGCACGCCCTCGGACTCGGCCTGCACAGCCTCGGCGAGCTGATGGCCGCCCTGGGGGCCGAGCGCGCGATGAACCTCGACGGAGGGAGCTCGAAGCGCTTGATCGTGGACGGAGAGATCGTCGACCTGCCGAGCATCGGCGTGCAGGGGCGCGGCGTGGCGGTCGAGGAGGTTCGCCCCCTGCACACGGCGGTGCTCCTCCACCTCATGTAGGCCACGATGCGCAGCGTGCTGTTGCGGTGCACGGAGGCGCTCCGGCGATAGGAGGCCGACCCGGTCCGGGTGCCCGTCAAGTTGGGCCCGTCGTGGGCGGTCTCACCGTCCCTTCAGGGGCTTTGACAGGGCACCCCTGACCCGATAGGCGCGCGCCCCTCGCCGTCGCCACGTCCTGAACGGGCCAGCTCGGACGGGACTCCCAAGCCCCGCCGGCGTACCCCCCCAGGGAGCGGCAGGGAACTTCCGAAGCGGATGGGAACTCCATGGAAATCGTTCCAGACCCCTTGCTCGTCGCCCTCTTCCTCCCGCCGTTCCTCGTGGCGGTCGGCGTCATGTGGTTCGTGCTGTGGAAGCCGCTGCTCGCCTGGATGAACGAGCGCGATGCTGCCGCGGCCGATGCCGTCGCCGAGGCCACCCGGCTCGACGCCGAGGTCGCCCAGAGCCTGGACACGCTGGAGGAGCGCCTCGACACGGTGCGTTCCGAGCTCTCCGAGATGCGCAACAAGGTCCGCGCCGAGGCCACCGCCGAGGAGCGCGCGATCATGGCCGAGGCCCGCGAGCGCGCGGAGTCCAAGGTCGATGAGGCCACGGCCCGCATCTCCCAGGAAGCCGAGGTCGCCCGCCGCGGGCTGGCCGACGCCGCCAAGAACCTCTCTGACGACATGGCCACCCAGGTGCTCGGCCGACCCCTCGAGGCCTGACGGAGCCCCCATGCGCACTTCTCTCTTCCACGCGCTGCTGCTCGCCGGCGCGCTCACGGCCACCCCGGCCCTGGCCGCGCCCGAGGGCGGTGGTCACGGCGGGACCGAGACCCACGAGGCCGCAGGCCACGGTGAGTCCGGCCACGGCGACGCTCACGGCGACGAGGCCCACGGTGAAGGCCACGGCGGCGGGCACCACGTGCTCGACCCCTGGGCCGACGACAACGGCAACGGCACCGCGAACTTCCTCGACGCAGAGGACGAGCACTACGCCAACTCCTGGGGCCACCCGGTGTGGCTGCAGTGGGTGTGGCACCTGCTCAACCTGCTGATCCTGGTCGGCGGTCTGGGCTTCCTGGCTCGCAAGCCCATCGCAGCCGCCCTGCGCGACCGCTCCCTGGGCATCAAGGCCAAGCTCGACGAGTCCGCGGACCTCGAGGCC
>CALATR010000690.1 GCA_937891875.1 uncultured Pseudomonadota bacterium
CCGACGACCCGGTGGGCTCCGGCGAGCAGGAACGCGCTGTCGATGCCGGCGGGCTCGTCGGCGTCGAGGTCGTCGAAGGCCACCCGACCGGACTTGGCCCCGTTGCATGCCCACAGCCCCACCCGCTGGACGCCGCGCAGGTCCATCTGGCGGATCTCGGAGTTGGATAGTCGGTTTTGGGGCTCATCGTGGTCTTCGTCGAGCACCAGGCCGCTGGCGCCAGGAGCGTCGACGATCACCTGGCCGTGCGCGAGGATGTGGACCTCCGCCGCGCGCTCGACCGCGCGCTCGATCGCCTCCCGGCCGGGCCGGACCAGCGGAGCGTCGAGCTGGGGCTCCAGGGTGCGTACGAGCGCGCCCAGCGCCGGTGAGGCGCTCTCGGACCCACCGATGATGCCGACGACTTCGCCCGTGTTGGCGGGCGCGATTGGAATCGCCGCGAGCGTCTCGACACAGGTCACCGGGATCCGCGCCCCGAGCGACACGCCGCCAACCGACAGCGCCGTCCACGGCACCTCGCGCATGGCGTGCCGGGCGAGCACGATCAGCTGAGCCGGCTCCCGGTCGAGCTGGACGAGCAGGCTCTGGACCATCCCGCCCAGCTCGTCCAACAGCTCCCCGAGGACCTCTTCGAGCGCGGCCCGCTCGGGTGGCTGGCCTCCACCACGAGGGTTGTCGGAATCCACCGGGCCCCAGGAGTAGTTTGCACGAGCTTCGGCGTAGCTGGTGATGAGCTCGAGGATGCGGTCGCTGTGCACTGCCGGCAACGAGATCCGCTGCGTGCCCATCACCAGGTGCAGTCCCCGAGCGGCGACCAGGATCGCGATGTCCGGGTTGGCGCCGAGGAAGGACTCAACCTCCTCCGCGGAGACCCGGGGCGCCGAGGGGTCATCGAACCAGCCGCGCATGGCGCCGTACCGAAGGCGATGTCCAACCTCCACCTTGGTGTCCTGGAGGGCCCGCAGCGCCGCGTCCTCGTCCATCACCTTCCAGATCACCCACCCGTCTACCGACCGGGCGTAGCGACCACCCCCCGCGAGTTCCGCGACGGTGGCCTCGTCCATGTCCCCGGAGAGCACCTGAGCGTGGCTGAAGAGGCGCTCCATGGTCTCGGGGCTCCAGGGTGCCGCGCCCTCACGAACCCACTCCTCGTGCCGGCGCAGCTGTCGAAGGACCCAGCCTGCGAAGTCGCGCTCCCAGTAGGCCCGGTACAGGTTCGTCCGCCAGTTCGCCTCGTCGTCGCGCTTCCAGTCGCCGACGGATCCGACCCCGTAGATGGCGCTCAACGCGCGGAAGCCGGAGCTGCCGAGCCGGTCCTGGAGGGTGAGCCAATCCGTCGTGCACTCCGGCTTCGCTCTGGCGAGCGCGAGGATGGCGAGTCGCTGCATCCAGCCTCCGAAGAGCTCACGCTCGACGGACGTGGCCATCGGGTCCTCCATGCGGCGCTCCAGGTCTTCCAGTGCCTGATCGAGGTACCGCTCTGCGTCTTCGGGAGTGGTCCCTTCGAACCACCGAGCCAGGAGGGTGATCTCGACGGGCGCCAGGTCGCGCATCAGCTGGAGGCTGACCACGTCAGGGTCGAGGTGTCCGAAGATGGTCGACAGCGGTCGCCACGAGAGCTCCGGGATGGACTCGGTGGACTGGGCGAAGGCCATCAGTTCATCAAGCAGGCTCGCGGCGGCGGCGTAGGAGGTCCCGGAGCCGTGCATGACCTCCTCCCATGCCCTCCGAATCGCGACCTCGAGGAGTGCTTGGTCCGGTGCCCGGTCGCCGCGGATTCGTCGGGGCAGTGCGAGGATCGCCTGGCGGGCCAGACGCTCCACGACCTCGTTGCGGGTGCGTCTGCACAGGGACTCGAGTTCGTCCTGCAGCGCCGCACGCTCGCTGTTCAGCTGGTCCTGATCGAGCTCGCCGTGGTGGAGCAGGATCCGGAGGCGCGCCACGCGGGCGTTGACGTGGTTGAGGTAGATGCCCAGGCCGTCGATCGGTCGGACTTCCGGGTGGGCCTTCGATATCGCGATGGCCTGGTCCAGGTCCTCCACGGCGCCTTCGGCCAGACCCAGGGCAAGGTCTCGCTCATCGATGCACGCCAGGGCGAGCACCCGACGAGTGCCCGCACGCATGCGGCGGGAGTGGTAGTGACGGATCGTATGCGCGACGCGCCTCTCGTCGGCCAGCGCGAGATCGTGCAGCTGGAGCGCGTGCTCGAGGTCCTTGCGCCAGGGGCGGGGGTTCTGCTCTGCCAGCGACGTGATGGACTGGGCCAGGTTGGCCCGCATGCGACTCAGGAAGTCCTGCCAGTTGTGGCGCTCCTCGTCGTCCGTCGCGGCGCACGTCAGCTCCTCGAGTCGGAGGACGATTTCCTCCAGGACGTCTCGGGCCCGATGGCGCTGGGTGAAGTCTCCGGTCTTGTCCAGAGATGCCGCCAGCTGGGACCGGGTCTCGAGACGAATCCCCTCGTGCTCGGCGCTGTCGAGGAGCCCGACCGCGAGCTCCAGTGCGCGGACGAGCACCGGGTCGCCGTCGTCCTGCAGGTAGTCACCGCGGGCGAAGCGTGGTCCCACGATCGCGGCTGCCAGTGCCCCCGCCCTGACCTCGGAGCGATGCCAGCGGTGGAGCGAGTACAGGATGCCGACCATCGTGTCCGGGTCGAGCACAAGGTCGTGCGCGGCGCCCACGAAGAACGAGGAGAGCGCTTCCTGAGCGAGCGCCTTGCCGCCGGGACGTCGCCCGAACCGGTCCGCGGCCGTCAGTACGGCATGAAGTGCCTGTGCCCGCGGCACACCCCGGTTCTCGAGGGCCGCTATGGCCTCCGGAATGCTCTCGTGCGCGGGCTTTCGCCGCATCCGACCGCGAAGGCCGTAGGGGTCGTCCGAGTCCTGCCGTCGCTTCGCCATGGGTTCTCCCTTGGTGCCACGGGGGTTCTGTAGAGCCCCACCCCACCCGAGCGCCCAGGGTTTCCCAGAACCGCTGTCACAGAGTGTGTACAGCGGGACCGCCGACGGAGACGCTTGCGCGCGCGTCCTGGATACCCCAGCATGGGGGCTGCATTCGGTGGGTACGGGGGTGCGGTGTTGCGCGGATGCTTCGGGTTGGTGGTCCGACAGATCCTGGCCTTCGGGCTGGGGGCAGGGATGTTGGTCCTGCTGGTGGTGGTCGTGCTCTCCGAGCTGGAGCGGCCCACCCCTGGCGTCGACCTGTGGTTGGTGTTTCGCGGCGGCACGCGTTTCGCGCTGATCTCGGTCATCATCGGCCTGCTGGTGCTCGAGGGACCCCGGGTGAAAGGGCAGATCCTGCAGCGGGCCCGAGCGCTCCACCTGGCCGGGCAGCCCGCCCGGCGCGCGGACAGGTTCTTCGAGGGGCCGCTCGGCTTCCTGCTCGTGACTGCAGTGATCGTCGTCGCCTACCTGTCCCGGTTTCTGTGGACGCTCGGAGACGGTGGGGGATCGTGGTGCGGGCTCGCGATGGAGGTCGTGGTCGTGTGGCTGGCGCTACGGGCGGCCCTCTGGCTCGTGCTCGGGTGGTGGACCCGTTGGCGACTGGGGCGCAGAGCCCGCCGGCTGCAGCCGCCCCCCCTGGTCGCTCCGGCGTTCCCGCTCCTCGTTGCGGCGGAGGTGATGGTCTGCCTCCTGCTGTTGTGGGTGCGGCTGCCCCATGTGTTCTGGGCGGACGTCGGGCTCGAGGTCGCGGGCGTGGGTCATCGGACGGAGCTGCTGGTCGAGCTCGGTCCGGACGATTCCATCCTCGAGATCACGGACACCCTGGCCAGGAACGACGCGACCTGGAGTCAGGCCGCTCCCTCGGCGCCGTGGGGAAGTGACGCGTCGAGGACCTGGGTCGTGTCCGCCAAGACCCGCTCCGTGCCGTTCCTGTTCATGGACCTGCTCGTCAGCGAAGAAGAGAACGTCGTCGACCTGGACCTGAATCCACGACTCGCGGCGTCGACCGACCGCCCCGTCGGCTCCTGCTCGATGGGCTTCGGAGGCGTGACCAACGACCCCTACTCGGCGGGCCAGTCCGCGCTTCGTGAGAGCGGCGCGGACGCGGTCCTGGAGGCGCGGGGCACGTGGAGCCGAGGGTGGCGGTCCGAGCGCGCCCGCCTCGCAGTCATCGACTCGGGCGTGGACGCGGTGCACGAGGACCTGCTTGGCATCGTGGTGAAGGCGCCACCGGCCGTCGAGCGAGACCACGGGACGGCCATCGCGGGCATCGCGGCGGGGCACACGACCAACCGGCGGGGGCTCGCCAGCCTCAACGTCCAGGGCCATCGGATCGCGGTCTACAACTACCCGGCGTTCGGCAACGGCGATCCCCATGCGGACGACCTGGCGGATGCGATCTACCAGGCCGTCAGGGACGACGCGGACGTGATCGTCATGGCTTTCGCGGCACCGGGGCCGACCCCACCGGTCGTCAGCGACGCACTCGACCATGCCGGGCGACGCGACGTCATACTCATCGCTGCTGCAGGGAACGACCGCGAGCTGAATGCGGACGAGGTCTGGCCCTCCCGGCACCGCAGCGTGATCGGGGTGCCAGCTCTGGACGGGGGGCGGCTCGCTTCCTTCTCCAGCTCGGCGGGGAGCGTGTCGATCTCGGCCCCGGGCGCGGAGATCTGTGGACCCATGCCGGGCAACCGCTACGCAGAGTGGAGCGGCAGCTCCATGGCCGCGGCCTTCCTGGCGGGAGTCGTCGCCGACCGGCGCTACCGCTGTCCGCGGGACGGTGCGGTCGACGTGCTGAGCGCGGTGATCTCGTCAGCGGATCCGCCAATTGGAGGCAGCGGCGTACGGCTGAACGTTCTGGGCTTGGAACGGGTGCAGTGCGCGAACTGAGCGTTCCGGGAAACTCGGACGGGAGGATCTCTGCCGCCCCTATGAGGTTCTTGCTCGGAATCAACCGGGCCCATCGTGCTTGGAGGCACCATGACGATCACCGTTTCTGTCGATCTGCATGAGGCGGCGCGCCGCTCCGACGGCGAGGTCAGCTCCTGGACCCAGCAGCGCCTGGAGCGCGCCATCCACCGCTACGGTCAGTTCCTGCAGCTGGTGGCGGACGATCCGTCGCAGCCCGTCGCGCCGACTCGCGACATCGACGCGATCTGGCACCTGCACATGCTCGCACCGCGGGCGTACTTCGCCGACTGCATGCGGATGTTCGGGGAGCTGTTGGACCATGACGGCGGGTTCGGCAAGGGCGAGGGCGAACTCCCCCGCCTGTTGGCCGTGTTCGACGACACCGCCCGCCGGTGGGAGGCGCTGTTCGGCGAGAAGTACGTCCAGGATCCGTCCGTCGAGGGGATGACCGACTGCTGGCACGACTGCCAGGGGCGGTGCTGGCACGCCTGCAGCAGCAAGCAGTCGGTCGCGGGCGCGTGACCGTCGCGCTTGCGTCGTCCGTCGAGGTGGAGGCCCTGCGCCTCCGCCTCGACCTCCACGGCTACGTCCATGTGCCGGCTGCCCAGTCGGAGTGTCGGGACGCGCTGCAGCGCGCGCTGGGGCCGGTGGTGCACGTGGAGCAGGTCCTCGCCGATCCGCACGCGGTCGCGCTGGTGAAGTCCACCCGCGCGCTGCCACCGCACACCGATCATCACGCCGCCCGCTACATCCTGTGGACCTGCCTCGCGCAGGCCGAGCGTGGCGGGCACAGCGTCCTGATCGACGGGCTCGCGGTCGCGCGCGCGCTGCCTCGGCACCACCAGGACGCCCTGCAGCGCGTCATCCTTGCCGAGCACCGGGTGTTCGACGGAGACCTCGACACCCACCCCATGCTCGTGTGCGGAGCTGACCGGGACCGGCTGTACTACTCTTTCTGGCTCGCACCCGATGATCTCGGTGGTCTGGAGAAGGAGGCGTTCGACGCCTTCACCCGGGCGCTCGAGGTCGTGCCTCGGGTTCGGCTGCGGCTCGCACCCGGTGACCTGCTGGTCGTGGACAACCACCGCATGCTGCACGGGCGCGGCGCCATCGAGGGGGCCCAGCCGCGCCACCTCGTTCGGTGGTGGATCGGGGCGCCGACGGGGTGACAAGTCTCGGAGCGCCGTTGTGGGAAACGGCGCTCCGAGCGACTTCATTCGCGAGAGGAGGAAGGAGCCGAAAGGAGGCTCCCATGACACCTGACCCGAGGCCGCTCGCCGCCATCAACTACCACTGCATCCGTCCCTGCAATGCCGACTGCCACTTCTGCTTCGCGACCTTCCGTGGGGTGGTCGGCCAGCTCTCGACCGACGACGCCAAGCGCCTGCTCACCTCCCTGCGGCGGCCCTACGCGCAGAAGATCACCTTCGCTGGTGGCGAGCCGACCCTCCGCGCAGACCTGCCCGAGCTGATCCGCTTCGCGAAGGAGCTCGGCTACACGACGTCGGTCGTCACCAACGGCTTCCGCCTCGACCGGGTGCTCGATCGAGTCGCCGACGCGCTGGACTGGGTCGGCCTCTCAGTGGACTCGGCGGACGAGGACACCCAGCGGGCGCTGGGGCGAGGCCCTGGGGACCACGTGCGGAACGCGGTCGCGCTGGCCGTCCGCTGCCACGCGCTGGGCGTCCGCCTGAAGATCAACACCGTCGTCACCGCCCTCAACGCCGACGAGGACCTGACGGACTTCCTTCGCCTGGTCCGGCCGGAGCGGTGGAAGGTGTTCCAGGTGCTGCGGGTGGTGGGTCAGAACGACGGACGCGTCGAGCCGCTGCTCATCGAGCCGGACGTGTTCGCTGCGTACGTGGCTCGCCACCAGCACCTCGCCGCCGAAGGGCTCGCACCAGTTCACGAGTCCAACGAGGCGATGCTCGACAGCTACGTGATGATCGACCCGAAGGGCCGCTTCTACGGGGACACCGGGGGCGTGCACCGCGAGAGCCGCCCCATTCTGGACGTCGGCGTGGACGTCGCCCTGCGCGAAGTCGGCTTCGAGCTCGACAAGCTGGTCGCTCGCGGCGGGATCTACTCGTGGGAGTGAACACGAGGGAGCGGATCGCCGTGCTCGGCGGGGACGGCAGACACACCGTCGCTGCCGATCATGCGCGCGTCCGCATCTACCGCAGTCCGCGAGATGGCGGCACCGGCGACGTGCGCCGCCTGCTGGACTCCATCCGCTCTGGCGGGGTCGACCGCGTCGTCATCCTCGCCCGCTTCAACAGCCACTCGGCCACCCGCGCGGTCAGGCGTGCCTGCCAACGCACGGGAGTCCCGGTCGAGATCCGGACCTGAAACACCAAGGAGAACGTCATGAATGGAACGCTCATCGTCCTCGAAGGCCTCGATGGCGTCGGAAAGTCCACCGTCCGAGACGGCCTGGCCGCCCACTTCGGTGGCATGGCCATGGACAGCCCCGGCCCGATGCTGCGTCCGCTGATGAACGGCTGGCTCGATGCCCTCGACCGCGACGTGGACGCTCGAGTGCTCACCTACCTGGCCGCCGGGCTCGCCATCGGCCGCCGCGCCCGCGTCCTCGCCGATGCCGGTCACGTCGTGGTGCTGGACCGCTACTGGTGCTCTACCCTGGCCTACGGTCGGGCATCCGGCGCGACGGTCGACGTGGGCGCCTTGGCCGACAGCTTTGCCCGGCCGGACATCACCGTGCTGCTGACGATCGACGACTCCGAACGTCGACGGCGGCTGGTCGCCCGAGGGATCGAGGGGGAGGAGGACCGGCTGACCCAGCAGGCCGAGTTCCGCGGGCGGGTGCTCGAGGGATATCGGGCTGCGCAGCCTGCCGGATTGGGCGTCGATGTCGAGGTGGACGTGAGCGGGGCGGATCGGGACGAGGCGCTGCGCCGGGTGGTTGGGGTGGTGTACTAGCGACGTCAATGGAATCGGTACCACGCTGGACTCCAGCGGATCCTGGGAATGATGACCGAAGAAGTGGTGTACTGTCCCACAGCCGGCCTAGGCGCTTCCTGACCGATGCCATCGGATGCCCTGTCCTGCCCAAGCGTTGTTCCGATGGGTCTCGATGGTGTCAGAGACTGGGCACTGCCTTTCTCGCCAGATTCATCCCGGCAACACGGGGCCGGAAACGGGAGGTACGATGGGAGTTCGATGCGCGTGGGTGCTGGTCGCTGGTGTGGTGCTGATGGCGTCGTGCGCGGACGAACCACCGAGTGACATCGAGCTGCTCATGGCCGAGCTTCCCGTCGCCTTCACCTACGTCGTCTCCAATGAGGGCTGCGGCGAAGGGGGCGTGGAGGGGTGCGGAGCTGACGGCTACGTGTCGCTGTGCGCAGACCAGCGCGGCCGGATGGTCGCACCCAGCAGCGATGTGCGGGGGGACTCCACCTGGGCGGTCGACCGGTCGGACGGGGACGAGGTGCTGCGGGTGTTCGGCGAGGGCCTCGAGCTGGTCTACGACTCCCCGGATCTGGTCGACCAGCATGACCGTCGGTGGGAACGGATCGAGCTTCGCGACACGGGTGAGTGCAACTGAGCAGCGGTGGCCGTGACGACGAAGGCAGCGATCCGCCTTCACGACGACCTGCACCTCGGCCGGGTCGCTCGACGGCTTCCTGGCCAAGGTGAACGTGTCCACCGGCACCACGACCTTGGGCGGCGGCTCCGGCGTCGACCTGGCCCCCCCTCGTACGACGGGTTCGTGTGGAAGGCGTTCAGCGTCAGCCCGGGTCCGCTCCCGTCGCCGTAGAATCGCCGGGCTGCGGGGGGGCACCCCGCGGCGCCCATCCGTGGGTGGGCGGACTCGGAGCGAGGTGGGAATGGCCGCGCGGGTGGCGCTGGTGTCGACGGGTGGGAGCGCGCGCGGCGCGTTCTCGGCGGGAGTCGCACACAGTCTGGTGGTCGAGCACGGCCTGGACCCGGTGGTGGTGGCGGGGGTGTCGATCGGTGCCGTGAACTCGGCCTGGCTGGCCACCGCGCCGGTCGGGGACCAGGCCGCCCTGCGGAGCGCGGCCGAGGGGCTGGTTCGGTGGTGGCGGGAGTCGGTGCCGCGGCCGGCGTGGCGCATGCTGACTCGGGGGCAGCGGGTGGCCGCGGTGCGCCAGGGGCTCGATCACCTGGACCGGGCAGCTGCGGCCCGGTCCGGGCGGGTGTGGCTCGGCGGAGCGACCGACGCGCGCACCGGGCGCTGGGTCTGCGCGACCTCGGACCTGCTCGAGGATCCGGCGGTGCTGGAGGGGATCGTCGCCTTTCCGGGGGTGCTCCCGCCGGTGCCGGTCCAGGGGTCGCTGTGGATGGACGGGGTCGTGAGGCGGGTCGTGCCCATCGCCGAGGTGCTGGCGCAGGACGTCGACGAGATCGTCGTGATCACCGGGGGCAGCCCGGAGATCGGGGCCTGGAAGGGAGGTTCTGGCGCCCTGCGAGCGATCGGCATCGCCGCGCACGAGCTGTTCTTCCTCAAGGACGTACGCACGGCCCTCGAGCAGCGCGATCTGCCGGTGACGGTCTACGCGCCAACCCGACCGCTCACCTCGCCGTGGCGCTTCGATCGGCGAGCCATCGAGGCATCACTGGAACACGGCCTGGAGGTGGGCCAGTCGCTGCAGGCCTGCGATCCGGCGGCCTTCGTCGTGCGCTGAGTCTTGCCGGGCGCGGGCCTGGTACGCGTCGCGGGCGCGCTCGAGCAGGAGGCGTGCGATGCGGTCGGAGGCGGTCGGCGATCCGGCCTTCGCCTGGGCCCGGTCGCGCAGGGCCCGCCGCGCGTCCACATCGTCGAGCCAGGCGTTGACCTGGGGGGCGACCTGGGCGAGCTGATCGGCGACCCGGCCCCAGCCGCGGGAGGTGACCCACTGCAGGTTGCCCACCTCCTGGCCAGGCATGTGGTCGTAGACGACGACGGGCGTGCCGACGGCGCCGGCCTCGGCGAGGGTGGACGGGCCGGCCTTGGTCACGACCACGTCGGCGGCGGCCATGCGCTCGGGCAGGTCGTCGACGAAGCCGAGCACCTCGAGGCCGTCGATGGCGGACAGCGCCTTGCGCAGGGCCTGGTTGCGACCGCAGACCACGACCACGTGGGCGTCGGTGTTCTCCCGGAGTGCGGCCGCGACGGTGCTCAGCGTGCCGGCCGCGTCACCGCCTCCGGTGCACAGCACGACCTTGCGATCGCTCCAGCCGTAGCGCCGGCGCAGGTCGTCACGCTGGCGGCTGAGGGCCGGGATCCGCGGATGAACTGGATGATCGACCACCTCGATGGTCTCGTCCTCCACACCGAGGGTGCGCGCGCGCTCGGCGGCCTCGTCGGTGGAGACGACGGTGAGGTCCATGCCCGCCTCGTACCAGGATGCGTGGCCCGAGATCGGGTCGGTGACGACGGTGCAGATGGCGGTGGTCTCGTCGGTCTTCGACACTGCCCGACGGGTGCCGGCGGTGAAGCCCGGGTGCACGACGACGACGGCGTGGGGCGCATCCTCGGTGATCAGCCGTCGGTAGGTGCGCTCCTGGGAGAAGTAGAACGGGGCCCAGACGAAGAAGCGGCGGCGTCGGCCGTCCAGGGCGTGGAACATCGCGCCCCAGACCTTCGGGTGGGTCATGAGCCAGGCGTACCAGAGGGGCGGGATCCGGGCCGGGCCGCCCGCTTCGCTGAACAGGTCGACCACCTCGACGCGTGCCTCGGGGTCCTGGGCCGTCAGGCTGGCCGCGAGGGCCTCGGCGGTCGCGCGGTGTCCACCCCCGGTATCGGCCATGAGCAGGCGGACGTGCAGCGGAGCGGGGGCGGCGTGGGTCATGGCAGTCCTCCGGGTCGGTCAACGACCTTGGAGTAATGACCCCACCCCCCGTCGAGCCTCTCGCTGTCAGCACCTGAAATCGTGCAGCACGGCATGGCCGGCGGCCAGCGAGCGCGACGTCATGCCGACCGGTGCGCTTCGGCCACGTCCAGCACGGCCAGGAAGGGCAGATCCTCCAGCGCGCCGAACCTCCGGTCCCGCTGCAGGCCGTTCCGCCCCGAGGTGGCGGGGCTGCGCAGGCCGCAGAGGAAGCGGGTGAGCTGGCGAGGATGGGCCAGGGCTGGGTGGCCCTCGGCGGCGACTTCTTCCACCAGGTCCCGGTCCGACTCCGTGAGGGAGGCGGGGGCGGAGCGGGGCACCGGGGCGGCGGGCTCTCCGAGGCAGTGCCCGCAGTGCCCGCAGTCCTGGCCGAGCTCCTCGCCGAAGTAGCCGACCAGCCTGCGGGTCAGGCACCCGGGGGCCTCGGCGAAGGCGAGCACGCTGGCGGTGCGGGCGATGTCCGCCTGCTCCCGCTGCTGAAAGCGCGCGACCAGCTCCGCGGTGAGCCGATCGACCTCGAGGGGCCGGGGCACGTGAAAGCCGTGACGCAGGGACGCAGCCTTCAGCGTGACCAGCCCCTGCTGCTCCAGCCAGGTGAGGGCCGTGACGATCCGCTCCCGGGGCTGGCCGATCTGCTCGGCCACCACGTCGGGCTCGAGCGAGAGCAGGCTCCGACCCATGCTGCCCGCCCCGAGGATGGCCCGGATGAAGGCTCCTCGCTCCCCGTCCAGGCGCGCCTCGACCGCGGGGCGACCCTGGGGGAAACCAAGCTTGTACCCCGCATAGAACGGGCCCGTAGCGACCAGGTCCCCGGACAGCTCCAGGTAGGTCAGCACGGTGGCGACCACCAGGGGACGCATGTCGTGGTCCCGGGACAGGTGGTACTGCGAGACCGACAGCGGGGTCCCGCCCGCAGCGAGCTGGTCGAGCAGTCCGCGGATCGAGGCGTCGGTCGGGGTGTCGCCGTAGCTGAAGTTGTCGAGCACGGCTTGATCGTCCGCGCAAGCCAGCAGCTCGCACCGGGAGGGGGCGCCGTCCCGCCCGGCCCGGCCGATCTCCTGGGAGTAGCCCTCCAGGGACTTGGGCAGGTTCACGTGGTAGACGGCCCGGATGTCGGCCTTGTCGATGCCCATGCCAAACGCGATGGTCGCGACGACGATGGGCACCCGGCCGTCCATGAAGTCATCCTGGATGCGGGCGCGCACCTCGTTGTTCAGGCCCGCGTGGTACGCCGCGGCGTGCAGTCCCGCCGCGTTCAGGGCCTCCGCCACCCGCTCCGCCGTCTTCTGCAGGGTCACGTAGACCACCGTCGCGCCGCCGCTCTGGTCCCGGAGGCGATCGATGAGGGTGGGGACCCGCGCGTCCGCGGTGCAGGGCAGCACCCGCAGGGTCAGGTTCGGGCGATGGAATCCCGTCTGTACGTGGTCCGCCTCGGCGATGTCGAAGGCGGCCCGGATGTCCTCGCTGACCGATGGCGTGGCGGTGGCGGTGAGGCAGAGCACCCGGCGCACGCCCACCTCCTCCGCGAAGGCTGCGATCTTGAGGTAGTCCGGACGGAAGTTGTGGCCCCACTCCGAGATGCAGTGGGCCTCGTCGATGGCGAGCAGGTCCACCCGAGTGCGCCTCAGCCGCGCCCGGAAGCCCTCGTTGCCGAGCCGTTCGGGTGCCACGTAGAGCAGTTTCAACCTGCCGTCCGCGGCGCGATCATAGATGTCGCGCGCCTCCTCGGCCGTCAGCGTGGAGTCCAGCCGGGCGGCGGCGACGCCCAACGCCTGCAGCTGGTCCACCTGGTCCTTCATCAGCGCGATGAGCGGGGAGACGACCAGGGTCAGACCCTGCAGCAGCAGTGCCGGGAGCTGGTAGCACAGCGACTTGCCGCCCCCGGTCGGGAAGACGGCCAGCGCGGGCCTGCCTTCCAGGAGCGTGCGCACGACCTCCTCTTGTCCAGGTCGAAAGCCATCGAAGCCGAAGACCCGTCTCAGGTGCTCGGCGGCGCGCTCCATGTCCATGGTTCCCCCAGGTCGGCCGGCACTGTACATCTGTTCATGTGTCGGCGCAACCGGAGGCCTCGGATCAGTACGCCTTCGCCACGCCCTTGTCGATCTTCCACTTCTGGCCGTTCTCCAGCTTCTCCGTGGGGAACTGGACGCTCCCGCCGACGATGTCACAGCTGCTGCTGGTCGAGTGGAAGGTGTAGGACGAGGTCGTGCTGGACTTCAGCTCGACGGTCTTGCTGGAGCCGCTGCACTTGAGCTCGATGGTGTGCTCGGTCGAGTCGCCGTTCTGGACGCGGATGGTGCCGGCGTGGGCGAGGGCGGGGACGAGCAGGACGGCGGCGGCGACGAGGGCGGTGCGCATGGGATCTCCAGGCTTTGGTGCTTCCGAGCGGGTCGGTGCCGGGCACCTATCGGACGACGTCACCGCAGCCATCCTGCATGCCTCTGACGATACATCCCGCACCATCGCGGGGGCGGCCCCAGACCTGTCCATCTCGTAGGCCACCCCGACATCGGTGCGTGCTGGGGACCGCGGCTCCGCGGTGGGCGGCTACAGGGGAGGGAGAGGAGGAGCATGGAGCCTACGGACGCCTTCAAGCGCGCACAGGACTCGGGCGCGCAGGGCCTGTTCGAGCACGTCATGGAGGAGGGCGTCGCCGAGCTGGCGCGGCCGGCGACCTCGCTGTGGTGGTCCGGAGTCGCGGCGGGCATGGCGATGACGACGTCGGTGACGGCCCAGGCGGTCCTGGAGCTGTACCTCCCGGACCAGCCTTGGACCCACCTGGTGTCGAGCTTCGGCTACAGCCTCGGCTTCCTGATCGTGGTACTGGGCCACCTGCAGCTCTTCACTGAGAACACGATCACGACGGTGCTACCGCTGCTCCGCCGGCGCGACGTGCACTGCCTCGTCGCCACCCTGCGCCTGTGGGCCATCGTGCTGGTCGCCAACCTCGTCGGCGCCGCGCTCTCCGCATTCCTCGCCCACCTCGGGCTGTTCCCTGCCGACGTGCTGGGGGCCATGGTCACCGTCTCCCACCACGGCGTCGACCACAGCCCCCTCGAGACCTTCTGGCTGGGCATCCCCGCCGGCTTCCTGGTGGCCGCCATGGTGTGGACCAGCCGCGAGGCCGCCCAGCGCTTCTGGATGGTGCTCGCCCTGACCTGGCTCATCGCCGCCGGCGGCTTCACCCACGTGATCGCCGGCACGGTCGAAGTGTTCCTGGTCGTGTTCGCCGAGGGACCGAGCCAGCTCTCCCTGCTCCTGACCTTCACCGGGCCGGCCTTCGTGGGCAATGTGGTCGGAGGAACCTTCCTCTTCGCCCTGTTGGCCTATGCTCAGGTCCGCGACGAGCTGTAAGGCTCTCGAACGGGCGACGGCCCACGTGCGGTCACAATCCCCCCCCAGGGCCTGCGTGGGTGGCCAGCAACTTCCTCCGAGAACGTAGAACTGCACGGGCTCATCGTCGATGCAGGCCGTTCACGTACGCCGAAAACGCCCCCCGTCGGTCAGCGCTCCCCCTGGGCGGCGGCTCGGGCGGTCGCGCGCCACTCGGGATCTTCGCGGATGCCGGCCAGCACGGGATCGCGGTCGTACTCCAGCGACGCCATGACCGGCGAGGTGGCGCTGTGCACGCTGGCGGTGAGCAGCGCGATGGCGCCTCGACGATCGCCGCGGTCGAGCAGGAGGCGGGCCCGCTCGCGGACGTGTGTGCGCTCGATGCGCTCCCAGGCCTCGCCGGGGGGATGAGACCCCAGGGTGGCGGCGATCCGGCCCAGCTCGCTGTCGGCCTCGGAGCGGCGGCCGAGCTCGCGCAGACGCTGGGCGCGCCGGACGATCAGCAGCGTTCGAAGCCGTTTGTCCCGGTCGGAGAGTCCGGCCTCCGGCAGGGCGGGCGGCGGCAGGGTGGCGATCAGGTCCTGGAACTCGGGCAGGTCGGGGTGATCGACGATCGCGTCCTCCCACGCCTCGGCGATCCGGGCCCAGCCACGGACAGGGTCCCACCTCACGAGGGCCTGCTCGAACCATCCCGGCGAGGTGCGCACGAGCCGCTCCACCCGGTCGGGATCCGCGCCCCCGCGCAGGGCTGCCTGCAGGGCGTCGAGGGCGCGATCCCGGTCGTCGAGGGCGGTGGCGGCGACGACGACCAGCAGGTCGCGCTCGGGCCCGGCGGGGCGCTGCTCCAGCAGCCGCAGGGCGTCGGCGGGGCGCCGGTTGGCCAGGGCGGCCAGCACGTCGGGGAAGCTGCTGGGACGGGGTCCATCGAGGGGCTCGACCCCGTCGATGCGCAGGTGGTGCACGGTGGCGTCGGTCCAGGCGCGCTCGTAGCCGTGCAGGGCGTCGACCACGATGGTGAGGTCGTACTCGCCGGGTCCGAAGGGTCGCCAGGCCTCGAAGTAGGTGGGGTCGGGGAAGGCGCTCTCCCGGACGCCGTCGCGCACGTCGCTGCACAGGCCGGTGGGCAGCTCCGGCCGCAGGTAGGCGGTGGCGCGCCAGCGGCGATCGACCACGGCACTGTCCCGGTCGACCACCTCGGAGTCGGGCGCGAACATCCACCGGGCCTCGTCCCGCGCCTGCCAGCGAGCCCCGAGCCAGCAGTCGTGATCGACGAACTGCATGCCGCCGCCCCCGTTCGCGCGAACGACCACCCCCAGGGGAGCCTGGCGTTGATCCTGGGGATCGGTGAGCACGACCCCCAGCTGTCCCCCGAGGCTCATGCGGTGCACGGTCAGGTCCAGGTCGACCGTGATCGGACGCCCGTCCCAGCGCACCCGTCGGCGCAGGATCACCTGCTTGCGATCGTGGATCCGCAGGGCACCGCTGCTGGGGTCGAAGCGGGGGGCGATGGCGTCGGTGAGCCCCCAGGCGGGGTCGAGGGCGTCCTCGCCGAGCCCGATCGGGTCGGGCAGCACCATGGCCTGCAGGGAGCGGGTCCGGGCGGCCCACGCCTCGCTGGGTGCAGGTACCGACCGCGCCAGCTCCAGGGCCTCCCGGTAGCGATGCTGGCGCTCCAGCAGGTCCAGTCGGGCCCGATCGGCGGCCTCGCGGCCTCCGGGGGACTGGGCCGCCTCGCGGTAGCGCGCCTCGGCGGCGTCGGTGTCCAGGACAGCCTCGGCGACCTCGCCCGCCCGCAGCAGGGCCAGGGTGGAGGTCCGGGTCCCGGCGGTCAGCGCGGCGATGGTGCGCAGCTCGGCGCGGGCGGGCTCGTGCAGGCCCCAGGCGACCAGATCCTCGGCGCGCTTCCACGACTCCGCCTGCTCGGTCGGCAGGCCGGAGGGCGCGGGGCGGACCGGCAGCGGCGCCAGCTCCAGGGGCGACAGGGGCGTGTCGCCCGCCCCCAGCACGACCGTGCGCTGTCCGGCGGCGGCGCCGTCCACGGCGATCACCTCGGCGTCGCCGTCCCCGTCCAGGTCGACCGCGCCCTCGACGAAGAGGTCGTGGCCGAGCACCCGGGGCTCGAAGGCGCCGTCGGGCTGCTGGTGCACGAGCAGCGAGAGGGTGTCGCAGCGCAGGACCAGGTCGGTGAGTCCGTCGCCGTCCACGTCGCCGGGGAAGACCTGGTCACAGAACTCGCCGGGGAGCGGCACGGTGCTGGTCACCGCCAGATCCTGTCCGTCGAAGGCGACGAAGGTCAGCCCCGCCGGGCTGCCGAAGTGCGGAGGATCGGGGAAGACCCTCCTGTTTCGATAGCGGCGCACCAAGGTGAGCGCGACCTGGGGGCCGGTGGGGGTCTGCACGATCGCGGCCCGGTCGATGACGCCCAGCTCCACGCGACTGACGAGGTCGAAGCCGCCGTCGCGCCACGCCAGGACCCGCAGCTCGTAGGCGTTCCAGGGACCGAGGGCGACGGCGAGCTCCTCGGTGCCGTCGCCGTCGAGGTCGTGGGCGAGGACGGCGTGCACGCCGGAGTCCAGGGCGTTGGTCGGCTCGTGAGCAGGGCGGGTGGTGAACGCGCCGTCGTCGCCGCGGACCAGCTCCAGGAGGTCCCGCCCGCCCTCGGCGGTGCCGAGAAGGCGCATCGGCTCGCCATCCCCATCCGGGTCGAAGGTCACCAGGGTGCGCACGTTGTCGCCGATCCAGGCCTGCACCACGTCCGTGCCCGCGGCGTCGCAGTGCAGGATCCGCTGCTCGTGGGTGTCTTCCCGGGTCGAGACGTAGAGGTCGCGGCCGTCCTCGACTCCGGCGGGCTGCAGCCAGAAGCCGTCGGGCACGTCGCAGGCGTACAGCTCGGGCAGGTCGGGGGCGGCGGCGAACACCCGGGCGACCGATTCCGGGCGACCGACCCTGGCCACCAGCCGATCTGGCGCGATCTGGCGCAGGGCGCTGACCCCGACCCAGGGGGTGGCAGTGGTGTGGGCGAGCAGGTCCGCGACCACGGCCGAGGTGGGATCGTCGGCGTCTGCGGCCGGGCTTCGCTGCACCACCGCGAGGTCTCGGCGAGCGGCGGCGAGCTGCGGGCTCTCCCGTCCATCCAGCAGCGGCAGCACGTGGGCGAGGCGGCGCCAGTCCCACTGGGCGTGGAAGCGCTGGGCCAGGCGATCGAGGGCGACGAAGCGCTCTTCTCCCGCACTGGACGCGGTGTAGGCACGCGCGGTGGCGGACAGGGCGGACGCGTCGTCTCCGGCTTCCTGGTAGCGGTCTGCGAGGGCGAGCCAGGCCCGGGACTCGGCCGGGGTGCGGCGCAGGGCGGGCTCGCGCCCGAAGGTGCCGATCGCCTTGTGGAGCCGCTCCAGCCGGCGATCCTCGGGCCAGGACTCGGCCTGGGCGAGCAGGGCGTCCAGACGCTCCTGGGCTGCGACCTGGCGCCGGCTCTCAATTCGCCAGGAGATGACTTGGTACGAGGCATATCCGCCGAGTGTAGTCACCAGGACGAGCCCGGCTGCGGCGAGGCCGAGCTGCACCCGGGTGGGCCTGAACGCGGCGATCCGGGCGCGGAGGGACAGGGCGGCGACCCGGTGGTCGTGTCCGTCGGCGATGGCCTGCAGATCCCGGGCGACCGCGGCGGCGTCGGGCCTGGCGGCGGGATCGAGAGCGAGCACCCGGGCGACCACGTGATCGAGCGCCCGCGGCACCTCCGCACGCTTGCGCAGGGCGGGGGGTGGACCGGAGAGGAGCTCGTGCAGGACCCGGGTGGCGTGGGTGTCGCGCCAGGGCACGCTGCCGGTGACCAGCTCGTGGAGCAGGATGCCCAGCGCCCACACGTCGGTGGCGCTCCCGACGGACTCCCCACGGGCCTGCTCCGGAGCCATGTACGCGGGGGTGCCCACCAGCTGCCCAGTGAGGGTCAGGCGCGTGCCCTGCTCCGACTCGTCGCGGGCGATGCCGAAGTCGGTGAGCCGCGCCGAGCCGTCCGGGGCCAGCAGCACGTTGCTCGGCTTGACGTCGCGGTGCACCACGGAGCGTTCGTGGGCGTGGGCCAGTCCGCGGGCGAGCCCGGCGACCAGCCGCGCGGCGTCTCGAGGGGGCAGCGGACCGCGCTGCAGGCGCTCGGCCAGGGTCTCGCCTTCGACGAGGTCCATGACCACGTAGGGCACGCCGTCGGCCTCGCCGCTGTCCAGGACGCGCACCAGGTTCTCGTGGGCGAGCGAGGAGGCGGCGCGGGCCTCGCGCAGGAGGCGTCGGCGGGCCGACTCCGAGGCCGCGGCGCTCCAGGGAAGGACCTTCAACGCCACGTCCGGGCCGGCGGGCGCGTCTCCGTGCAGGCGTCGCGCGCGGTAGACCA
>CALATR010000691.1 GCA_937891875.1 uncultured Pseudomonadota bacterium
CGAAGCTGGAGACTGGAGACTGGAGACCGAGCCTCCACTCCCCCGCTGGAAGCAACGGATCACGTCTCGCGGATCACAGCGCCGCCGCCCCTCTACCTCCGCGCCCCATACATCGCGCCGTGCCGGCCCCAGAGGTGATCGAGCAGGTCGGCGACCGGGTCACGGTCGCCGCACACCGCGCGCACCAGGTCCGGCGCGTCCTGGGTGCGGCCCTGCTGATGCACGTGGTGGCGCAGCCAGTGCAGGACCGGAGCGAAGCGGCCATCGGCGACGTCGTCCCACAGGGTCGGGTGGGCCGCCTCGATGGCCTTCGTGAAGGACGCGGCGTAGAGATTGCCCAGGGTGTAGCTCGGGAAGTAGCCGAACGAACCGTGCGACCAGTGCACGTCCTGCAGGCAGCCGCGGCGATCGTCGGGCACGTCCACCTGCAGCACGTCGGCGTAGGCGGAGTTCCAGGCCTCGGGCAGATCCTCCACGGCCAGCGTGCCTTCCAGCAGCGCCAGCTCCAGCTCGAACCGCACGATGATGTGCAGGTTGTAGGTCACCTCGTCGGCGAAGACGCGGATCAGGCTGCGGTCCACCCGGTTGCTCTGCTGGAACAGGGTCCGGGCGTCGGGCGCGTCAGGGCCCAGGTGGGCGCGGGCCTTGGGGGCCATCCACGCGCAGAACGCCTCGCTGCGACCGATCGCGTTCTCCCAGAAGCGGGACTGGGACTCGTGCAGGCCCATGGACGCGGCCCGGTCGAGGCCGGTGTGCTCCAGGGCGCCCGTGGGCAGACCCTGCTCGTACAGGGCATGGCCGACCTCGTGGATCGTGCCGCCCAGGGCGACCAGCATGTCGTCCGGGTCGAACATGGTCGTGATCCGCACGTCCTGGCGCGCGATGTCGATCGTGAACGGGTGCGGCGCCACGTCGAGGCGGCCAGCGCCGAAGTCGTAGCCGAGCGCCTCCGAGATCTCGACGTTCAGCGCGCGCTGGGCCTTCACGTCCGCCGGAAGCGGCACGTGGGCGATCGGCTCCTGGTCCGCGATCGCGTCGAGGAGCTCGACCAGCCCGTCCTTCAGCCGACCGAACAGCGGCCGCAGGGTGGCGATGGTCGTGCCGGGATCGTACGCCTCCAGCGCGACGTCGTACGGGTGACGGTCGGGGTCGATGTGGCCCAGCTCCTCGAGCGCCAGGTCGACGACCGTGCGAAGATGCGGCGCGAACGCCGAGAAGTCGTCATCCTGCTTCGCCGTCGCCCACGCGCCGAACGCCGCACTGTGGGCCTCCGACAGCCTGCGCACGAGGGCGGACGGCACCTTCACCGCCCGGTCGACCTCCCGCCGCGCGACGAGCGCCATGCGCTGGTGGGTCGCCTCGTCGGACGCCTCGAGCACGTCGAGCAGCTTGCGGGCCTCGGGATCGATCGCCCAGCTATGGGCCAGCTCGCCCAGGAGCGCCTGCTGCCCCGCCCGCGCGGCCGCCCCGGCGGGGGGCATGCCCGTCTGCTGGTCCCACGCCAACAGCGCCTGCGCCCCACGGAGGGACTGCAGGCGCTGGAGGTGATCTCGCCATGCGCGCGCGGCGCTGCTCGCATCCATGCTGCCTCCGGGAGGGCCCAACCTACGAGCCCCACCCGGAGGCGGCAAGGAGGCAGACGATGCGGGCCGCCACGCCGTCGCCAGACGCTGCGCCAAACCACGCGAAGGACACCTTCTCCCAATCGATCCGCCTTCGGCGTTTCTCATGGCGGTGTCATTCGCGCGGCTTGTCTTGCTACGGCCCCTTCGGTCGCCCCGCTTCGCGCGACGATCTCGGCGTTCTAGCAAACACCCGGCCTCGCTGCGCGGTCCGGATGTCTGCTAGCGTCGACTGACCGCAGCCTCGCCCTTGAGCCGGCTGGCGCGCTCGATGAGCTCGACCAGCTCGCTGTCCTCGTTGTACTCGACCCGCTTGGCGGCGCGGGCGATGGCGGCCACGTCACGCAGCTGGATCTCGTTCATGTAGGGGCTTCCGCGCAGGATCTCCGCGAAGCCAGCCGCCGCGGTCTGCAGGCGGAACTGGGGGCTCGCGTCGCCGAAGCGGCCGACCATGACGCTGGTGGGCACCTCGTAGCGGCGCTCGACCGCCGGGCTGTCCGGACCGGGCGCCTTGTTGCGGATGCGCACGGTGCCGAGCCCACCCTGGATGTCGTCCTTCAGGGCGACCTC
>CALATR010000692.1 GCA_937891875.1 uncultured Pseudomonadota bacterium
CGTGCGGGCACGCCCGAGCCTGCCTGGCCTTCCAACCAGCTCTCCCTGTCGCCTGTCCGATGATGCCACAGGGCGGCAAGAGTCCGGCCAAGTGTCGGACAGGGCACAGACGACCCGGGGACGTGACTTGGCGGCAGTACGCGGGCGGTAGAGTCCACGCCCAGGAGGTCTCTCATGATTCTGATGCTGCTCGCCAGCCTTTCGTTCGCCCAGGACGACGCGCTGCAGAACACGGTCAAGGACAAGGAGAAGCTGAAGGCCGAGAAGCCCGAGTCCAGCCTCTCCGCCCAGCTCGGTGGCGCCCTCGCCGCGGGCAACACGGCCGCCTACAACCTGAGCCTCGGCCTCAACGCCTCGCACAAGTGGGACCAGAACCGATTCCAGGCGACCGCGGGCGCGCTCTTCGGCCAGTCCGTCTCCGACGCTGACGGAAACGGCATCCTCTCCGAGGCCGAGCGCGACGCCGGGTACGTCACCAACCAGCAGCAGCTCCTGGCGGACACCCGCTACGACCGCTTCATCGGTGAGCGGAACAGTGTGTACGTCCTCGCCGGCGTCCTGATCGACCCCTTCGCCGGCTACAAGTCGCGCTCCCACGAGCAGATCGGCTACAGCCGCGTGCTGGTCGACACCGAGGACACCGACCTCGTCGCCGAGATCGGCTTCGACTGGGCGCAGGAGAACTACGTCGACACCGACCCGCCCCAGGACCCGACCTACAAGGACATCTTCGCGGCCCGCGCGATGCTGGGCTTCAAGCACGTCTTCAACGAGGCGGTCAGCTTCGAGGACACCTTCGAGGTCTATCCCAACGTGGTCGAGCTGAACGACGTCCGCGTCATGAACAACGCCTCGCTGGCGGCCAAGCTCTCCGAGAAGCTCGGCTTCAAGACCAGCTACGGCCTCCGCTTCGACAACGTCCCCGTCGAGGGCTTCCGCAAGGCGGACCACGCCCTCACCGCGAGCCTGGTCATCAGCATCCTGTGATGCGGACCGGATTTCCACCCGAGCCCCGGAGCCCACGATGAACCCCATCCTCTTCGCGCAGAGCGTCGGTGAACCCGCCACGCCCGAGATCCCCGACGCTGCCGCACTCACCGGCTACGCCCAGATGGCGATGTCCGCGGTCGAGACCTACGCCCTGCCCGTGCTTGGCGCGATCCTCATCCTCGTCGTCGGCTGGCTGGTCGCAGGCTGGGTGAAGGGCCTGGTCGTTCGCCTCACCGAGCGCAGCAAGCTCGACACCGCGCTCGGCCGCTTCCTCGGCCAGATGGCCCGCTACGCCGTCCTGATCATGACGGTCATCGCGTGCCTCTCCACGGTTGGCATCGAGACCACCAGCTTCGTCGCCGTGCTCGCGTCCGCGGGCTTCGCCGTCGGTCTCGCCCTGCAGGGCACCCTGGGTCACTTCGCCAGCGGCGTCATGGTCCTGGTCTTCCGGCCCTTCACCATCGGCGACATGGTCGATGCCGGCGGCCACACCGGCGTGGTCAAGGACATCGGCCTGTTCGCGACCGTGCTCTCGACGCCGGACAACCGCAAGATCATCGTGCCCAACGGCTCGGTGACCAGCGCCAGCATCACCAACTACACCACCCTCGGCACCCGCCGCGCCGACATCGACGTCGGCGTGGCCTACGGCGCGGACCTCAAGAAGGTCGAGGAGGTCTGTCGCAAGGCCGCCGCCACCGTGCCTACCGTCATGAACGAGCCTGCCGTGGGCTTTGCCTTCACCGAGATGGCGGCCAGCTCGCTCAACTTCAAGCTGATGGTGTGGTGTGCGGCACCGGACTACCTCGCGACGATGCACGGGGTCCGCTCCGCCGTCTACGATGCGCTCAACGAGGCGGGGATCGAGATCCCCTTCAACCAGATCGTCGTGCACCACGCCGAATCCGCCTGATCCACCTCCAATCCCGACAAGGAGCTCACCATGGCCACCAAGATCGATACCCTCGAGGGCGTCGGCCCTGCCCTCGCCGAGAAGTTCGCCGGTGCTGGCGTCAAGAACGTCGAGGACCTGCTCGAAGCCGGCAAGACCCCCTCGGGTCGCGGCAAGCTCTCCGACGCGACCGGCCTGTCCGAGAAGCGCATCCTGACCTTCGTCAACATGGCCGACCTGATGCGCATCAAGGGCGTCGGCGGTGAGTACGCCGAGCTGCTCCAGGCATCCGGCGTGGACACGGTCAAGGAGTTGCGCCGTCGCAACGCCGAGAACCTGGCGACCAAGATGGACGAGGTCAACGCCGAGAAGGAGCTGACCCGCACCGTGCCCAACGCCAAGACCCTGCAGGGCTGGATCGACCAGGCCGGTGAGATGGATCCCGTGGTCGAGTACTGATCTCGCGCGTTCCCGAGAGACGCCGTCGCGGACGTTCCGCGGCGGCGTCTCGTCGTTCAGGGTGCGGATTTCCACACGCGAAAGCGAATTTTCAACGCACGAGCGTTCGGTGTCCGCACCGCGGGGCCGCTCTGGGCCGCGCAGCCGCACCCGCCGCAAAGTGTTGCGATCAGCCGGATCTCAGGGGTCCGCGACCACCACGCTCGGGTCCACGTCCCGGGCCCAGCCCTGCAGCCCACCGGTGAGGTCGTGCAGGCGATCAGGGTCCACGCCAGCGTCGACCAGCGCCTGGCAGGCCAGGTTGGAGCGTCGGCCGCTCCGGCAGTAGAGCAGGATGGGTCCATCGTCCGGAAGTGACGGGATCACCGAGCGGATCTGCGTGTGCGGATGCACGCGGTCGACCCCGGGCAGGTGCGACACGGCGTGCTCGGCCTCGGTGCGCACGTCGATCCGGTACGGCGCCCAGCCCTCCGCCAGGCGGGAGCGCAGGGTGAGCGCGTCGAGCTCGTGCCAGGTGGGGGCCGCGCACATCGCCTCGACCAGCGTCAGATCGGTGATCGGGGCGCGGCCGGGATCACGGGCGAGCATCAGCTCGTCGAAGCGCATGGCGAGGGCATCGTAGAGCAGCAGGCGGCCGGAGCACACGTCGGACCGGCCGAGGAGCAGCTTCAGGGCCTCGGTGGCCTGCAGGGTGCCGATGACCCCGGGCAGCACGCCAAGGACGCCGGCCTCGGCGCAGTTCGGGGCCAGCTCCGGCGGGGGCGGCTCGGGGAACAGGTCGCGGTAGGTCGGGCCGCCCTGGTGGTTGAACACGCTGATCTGGCCCTCGAAGCGCTGGATGGCGCCGTACACGAGCGGCTTGCCCAGGATCTCGCACGCGTCGTTGATGAGGTAGCGGGCGGAGAAGTTGTCGGTTCCGTCCACGACCACGTCGTAGGGATCGAGCAGGCGCAGGGCGTTGTCGGGGGTCAGGCGCTCGGCGTGCACGTCCAGCTGCACGAGGGGGTTGAGGTCGGCGAGGCGTGCGCGGGCGCTCTCGGCCTTCTGCACCCCGAGGGCGGCGGTGCCGTGCAGCACCTGGCGCTGCAGGTTGGACGCGTCGACCCGGTCGTCATCGATGATGCCGAGTCGGCCGACTCCGGCAGCCGCCAGGTAGAGCAGGCAGGGGGAGCCGAGCCCGCCCGCCCCGACCACGGCGACGCTCCCGTCGCGCAGGGCGGCCTGACCGCGATCGCCGACCTCGGAGAGGGTCAGGTGGCGGGCGTAGCGGGCGCGCTCTGCGGGGGAGAGGGGACGCGGATCGGCGGTCACGGGAGCTCCAGGCGTCAGGCGGCGCAGCGGTCGTGCAGCGGTCCGATGACCGCCTCGGCGACCGGTCGCACGACCTCGCGCAGCACGGCGTGGTCCGGCGTACCGTCGCGGTCGTGGGCGGGGGCCAGGGCGCCGGTCAGCAGGTCGCGGGCGAGGGGGCGCAGGTCGGGGTGGCGGTCCAGGATGAAGGACACCGCGCGCCAGGCGAGGGCTGCGTGGCCGGCCTCGTCCCGGGCGATGGTCCGGTAGACCGCAGCCAGGGCGGGGTCGGGCGCGGCGTCGGCGAGCCGGGCGGCCTCTGCAGCGGCGAGGGTCTCGTTGAGGCAGCCCTCGAGGATCGTTCCGCGCAGGATCGCTGCGGGATCGGCGCGCAGCTCGATCCCGTCGAGCGAGAGCGGGCCCGGAGCGAGGGACTCGCCGGTGATCGCGTGCAGCACGGAGAGGGCCTGACTGGCGTGGCGGATCTCGTCGGCCTGGGCGGCGGTCGCATCGGCGAGCAGATCCGGCGGCGCGCCGAGGGCGCACAGCTCCAGGACGAAGCGCGCAAACGAGGCGATCGAAGCATGTTCTGCGCGGGCGATCCGCTCCCAGGTGGCGCGGGCGGCAGCGTCGTCGGGACGGAGAGCAACCCCGTCGAGGGGGGCGGCCCAGGATCCCGGCACGAGGGGGGCCGTGCGGAGGCCGTCGTCGGTGCGGAGCGGGCGTCCCTCGCAGATGATCTCGGCGTGGGCGACATAGCAGCACGCGTTCGGCTCGAGGTCGATCGGACCGCAGTCCTCGTCGAACAGCCAGCTGCAGAACTCCGGGTCCTGGGGCGGCGACACCCCCTCGTAGAGCAGCGCCCAGGTGTCCCCGGCGGGTGGGCAGGCGCCGATGGCGGGCATGGGTGCGCACACCAGGTAGCGATCGGGTCCGTGGTAGTCGGACTCGCTGGTGAGGACGTCGACTTCGTCGGCGCCGCAGGGCAGGCTCGGATCATCGGTGTCGTCGGTCGTGTCCGTGCCGTCGGTGCCCCGGCTCACTTCGGCGATCACCGGTGCGCAGCCGGACAGGGCAGCCAACAGCGCCAGCCGCAGCCAGGTGGTGGCGGTCATGATGCTCTCCGTGTGCCCGAGAGCAGCGTGGCTCGCCGCCGCGCGCAGTGCAAGTCCCGCGCGCTCACCTGACGTCAGCTGGTCAGACGCAGCGCTTCTCCGACCTGTTCGGCGAGGTGGGCGCGGATCATCGCGTCGGGGGTGGCGAGCACCTGCCAGCACAGGCGCAGGGCCTGGTCGGAGGTGATGGGCTCACGAACGGGGGCGTCCTGCTCGGCCTGAGCGCGCACCGGGGCGGCAGCCGACAATCGCATGGGGGGTCGCATGGGAGGTCCTCTTGGGTGGGCGGCCGGGGGGGGCCTACCGTGAACAACGGATGTTCGGCTTGCACACGTTAGGATCGATCCTGGCGATCTCACCCCGTACGGGGCATCGTGAGGTCCTGACCCCGAGACTTCCCATGATCCGAACTCCGGTCGTCTTCTCGGCCCTGCTGCTGCTCCTCTCCGCCTGCCCCGGCGAGACCGGGATCCGGCCCGATCCGGAAGGGGAGAACCCCAACGACACGGGCGACGGTGACGGTGGCGTCAACGCGCTCGGCGAGGCGTGCAACGGCAAGGACGACAACGGCAACGGTGAGATCGACGAGGGCTGGCCCGACAGCGATCAGGACGGTCTGCCGGACTGCCTCGAGCGGGACTGCGATGTCGACATGCCCGACGAGGCCCAGGTCGGCATCGACGAGGCCTGCGTGCGCGACCCCTGGTTCCCGCCGGCCGAGCCGTGGGACGTCGCGGTCGAGTGGCACGTCGAGACCAGCGGCCAGGGCGTCGTCGTGGCCCCCACCGTGGGCAACCTGACCGACGACAACGGCGACGGCTTCGTCGACGACCGAGACGTGCCGGAGATCGCGTTCACGACGCTCCAGTCGAACGAGCTGATGGTGCTCGACGGGGCGACCGGCGCCCTGCTGTGGAAGAAGGCCAACGTGCAGGGCACGGCGGGCGTCATCATCGCCGACATCGACAACGACGGGGACAACGAGGTCGTGGCGATGGCGCTGAAGAACCTCTCCTTCTGGGTCACCGCGTTCGAGGCGGACGGCACGTTGCTCTGGGACGAGAAGGCCCCCGACGACATGACCATCTACGCCATGGCCACGGTCGCCGACCTCGACGGCAACGGCACCGCCGAGGTCATCTTCGACAAGCTGGTGCTCGACGGGGCGACCGGCAGCACCATCTCCGTGCTCGACGTCTACCAGCCCCCGCGCACCGCCCTGCGGACGCCGGTGGTCGGCGATGTGGACCAGGACGGCGAGAAGGAGATCCTGATCGGCCCCGACCGGTTCACCATGGACGGCACGCGGGAGTTCCGGAACAACCGCGCCCTGTGGCGATCGGTCCACAACGCCATCGCCAACGTCGACGACGACCCCGAGGGCGAGATCATCATGGGGTACGGCACGGTGCTCCAGGTCATCGACCCGGACGGCACCGAGCTCTTCGAGGTGGAGCTCCCCGGGGACAACGGCGGCCCCCCCTGTGTGGCGGACTTCGACGGCGACGGCGTGGTCGAGATCGGCATTGGTGTCGGCGAGAACGTCGCCATGTACGAGCTCGACGGCACCGAGGTCTGGACCTACCCCAGCGTCGACATCACCATCGCCCACGCCGGCTGCAGCGGGTACGACTTCGACGGCGACGGCGCCTACGAGCTGCTCCACGCCGATCAGCACGCGCTGTACATCTTCGACGGCGCCACCGGCAACGTCCTCTACCGCGACATCCGCCACACCTCGACGACCCACTTCGAGTACCCGGTGATCGCCGACGTCGACAACGACGGGAACGCCGAGATCGTGCTTCCCTCCAACATCAACGAGGACCGCGCGGGCTGGGCTGGCATCACCGTCTTCGGCCACGCCGGCTCGGGCTGGGCGCGCTCCGGTCCCACCTGGGCCATCCACGACTTCGCCGTCACCAACATCCGCGGCGACGGCAGCGTGCCCCCGAACCCGACCCCGCCCTGGCTCGCCCACAACGTCTTCCGCGCCCGCCCGACCGTGGACACCGAGGCGCTCGCCAACCTGCAGGTCGGCATCGTCGATGCCTGCGTCGGCACCTGCGAGGGCGGTCCGATCAAGATCAGCTACGTCGTGGCCAACGTCGGCGGCGCGCCGGTCCGCCCCGGAACTCGGGTCACGCTCTACCGCATGGAGCGCTTCGAGAAGGTGCCGCTGCAGTCGCGGCTGATCCCGCGGATCCCCCCTGGAACCTCACTGCCCGCGGACGTCTTCGTCCTGCAGCCCTGGGAGATGGGCGACGGCTTGCTCATCGAGGTGGACGACGACGGCAGCGGGCGCGGCTGGGTGGAAGAGTGCGACGAGACGGACAACTGGGTCGCCTTCGAGGACCAGCTCTGCGCGCCATGATCGCGTCCGAACCCAGCAACCTGCCTCCGCAGCCCCGGGTCACGACCGCGTGGTACGTGGCCTGCCACAGCCCGGAGTTGGCCAAGGGCCCGCTTCGAACCGTCATCTTCGACCAGCCGCTGGTGCTGTGGCGCGCAGCGGACGGCAGCGTCGGGTGCCTGATCGACCGCTGTCCCCACCGGGGCGTGCCCCTGTCCGAGGGCCGCATCGCCGGCGGCGAGCTCCAGTGCGCCTACCACGGCTGGCGCTTCTCCACGGACGGCGCCGTGACCCGCGTGCCCGGCCTGACCGACCCCAGCCGCGCCCCCAGCCACTGCACCACCCGCTTCCCGGTGCGCGAGGCGCAGGGTCTCGTCTGGGTGTGGATGGAGCCCGAGGTCGAGCCCTTCGCCGAGCCGTTCACCTTCCCCTTCGCCGACCAGCCCGGCTACACCACGGTCCGCAAGGGTCTGCGCACGCGGGGGTCCCTGCACCAGGTCATCGAGAACGCACTCGATGTGCCCCACACGGCCTTCCTGCACGGTGGGTTGTTCCGCAACGACGCCGCCGAGGCGACCCGCCGCCCGATCGCCGTGACCGTGCGCCGCTGGTCGGATCGCTGCGAGGCCGAGTACGTCGGTGAGGCCCGTCCGGGCGGGCTCGCCGGCAAGCTGCTGTCGCCGTCCGGGGGTGACGTCACCCACTTCGACCGCTTCCATCTGCCGTCCATCACCGAGGTCGAGTACCGGATCGGCACCGAGGCCCACCTGGTCCTGTCGGCGGCCTGCACGCCCCACAGCGACTGGGAGACGACCATGCACGCAGTCGTCAGCGTGAGCACGCGCTTCCCTGGCTGGCTCGTGAAGCTGATCGTGCAGCCGGTGGCGCTGCGGATCTTCGGCCAGGACGCGGTCATGCTCGCCAAGCAGGCGGACAACCTGGCGTTCTTCGGCGAGGAGCGCTTCGTCAGCACCGAGCTGGACCTGCTCGGCCCGCACATCCTGGCCCTCCTGCGGCGCGCCGCCCGGGGC
>CALATR010000693.1 GCA_937891875.1 uncultured Pseudomonadota bacterium
AGCGCACGCCGAAGCGCGTGCGCAAGACGCCAAAGGGCTCCGAGGATCGGCGTTCGAGGAGGACCTTCACCGAGGACGAGAAGGCGGTCGTCAACGCCGCCATCTTCCTGCGCAGGCCCATCCTGGTGGAGGGGGACCCGGGCACGGGCAAGTCGACCATCGCCTACGCCATCGCCCACGAGCTGCAGCTGGGACCGGTGCTGGCCTGGCCGGTGCGCTCGCGGACGACGATCGCTGACGGCACCTACACCTACGACGCGATCGGGCGGCTGTACGAGGCGAACCGCCGCAAGCACCACCCCGACCCGCAGGACGCGAGCGCGCCCGAAGACGTGCCGGCGGACCGCTTCATCGACCTCGGTCCGCTGGGCACGGCGCTCTACCCGCACGACAAGCCCCGGGTGCTGCTCATCGACGAGCTCGACAAGGGCGACCTGGACCTGCCCAACGACCTGCTCCACGTGCTGGAGAACGGCGAGTTCCGCATCCCCGAGCTGCGCCGGGAACAGGCGGGCAAGGCCGGCTTCTCGGTCGGGGTCGAGGACGGCGATGATCGGGTGGTGGTGGGCTCGGATGGCCTGGTGCAGTGCGGGGCGAACTTCCCGATCATCGTCATCACGTCCAACCGGGAGCGCGACTTTCCGCCGGCGTTCAAGCGGCGCTGCCTGCGGCTCGAGACCAGGGCGCCGCGGGACGAGGCGCTCAAGAACGTGCTGCGCGCCCACGGGCTCGACCCGGACAAGGCGAAGGCGCTGGTGGCGGAGTTCGACGCGCGCCTCGGCAGCGAGCTCCTGGCCACGGACCAGCTCCTCAACGCGGTGTACCTGTCGATGAAGGCGAAGGGCGCGGTGGACCTCGACAAGGCGATCGAGGCCGCCACGAAGTCGCTGGACGGCTGATGCAGCGCCTCCTCCAGCTCGCACGGATCCTGGCGGATCCGGGACAGCCGCCGGACCTGCTGCAGGCGGTCGAGCTGGCCTGGCTCGCCCGGCATCTGCCGAGCACGCCGCGGGTCGAGGAGGAGGACGACCGCGAGGAAGACGAGGTGGAAGGGTCGGCGGATGGGGGTGCGACGGCGAAGACCGGCGCACAGACGCGGGGCGACGACGGCTCGGACGAGGGGTCCACGGGGGAGGACGAGGCATCGAAGGAACAGGACGAGGAGGACGATCCTGGTCTCGTGGCGCTGGGCGCCGGTCAGGGCGCGGACGTCGCGGTGCGGGTGCACACCGCGGTCCCGCCGCCGGCGCTGCAAGAGGCGACCTATCGGGCCGCGCTGCGGGATCTGCGCCTGCTCGGTCCCGATCCGTCCCGGCAGGAGCTCGACCTGGACGCGACGCTGCGCCATGCCCAGCCGGACCTGCTGTGTCCGGTGCTGGTGCCGCGCCAGCGCAAGCGGGTCGAGCTGCACCTGGTGGTCGACGCCGCGCGGTCGATGGATGTGTGGCGTGGGCAGATCCGGGCGTTCGAGCGAGTCTTGCGTGGGGTCGGTGCCTTCCGCTCGCTCATCGTGTGGACCCTGGATGGGGATGCGGGGACGCTGCATCGCGGGGCGCCGCGGGTGGGTGCGCCCGAGGCCCGGCCCCATCGCCTGCGCGGGGGGCGGGATCGCCTGGTGCTGGTGGTCAGCGATCTGGTCGGCGACGGCTGGGTCGACGGGGCGTCCTGGCGGGTGCTGGAGCCCGCCCTGCGACGCCACCCGGTGGCGGTGGTGCAGGTGCTTCCGGAGCGGAGCTGGGCCGGGACGTCGCTGCGCCGATCGTCTGCGGGACACCTCCAGGTTCGGCCGGGTGCGGTCCCGCGGATGCGGGTGCCTGGCGACGAGCACCTCCCGGCGGTGCGGGACCTGCGCTGGACGCCTCGGGTGCGCTGGGCCGCCAGCCGAGACGTGTCCCGGGTGGCGGTGCTTCCCCTGCGTCCGGACGGAGCGCTGGCCCTGTCGCGCTGGCTGCGCGGGAATGACGCGATCGAGGCGTTCGAGCTTCCGATCCCCCGTCGCCGTGACCCGGTCGCCCTCGACGCACCCGCCCGGGTGAGCGCGTTCCTGTCCGGCGCCTCCCCCCAGGCGACCGAGCTGGCTCGGCTGCTCCTGGCCGCCCCGGTCATCGACCTGTCCGTGCTCCGCCGGCTGCAGGAGTTCGGCGGGCTGGGTCGCGACCCCATGCCGATCGCCGAGGTCCTCACCGGAGGCCTGCTGCAGGTGGTGGGTGCGCGCGGCCCGGACCCCGAGCGCACCCAGTACCGGTTCCTGCCCGGGGTGGCGCGCGCGCTCCTGCCCCACGCGAACCGGGCGCGGCTGTTCCAGGCTGCGGCGGTGCTGTTCGGGGACCTGGACGACAGCGGTCGCTGGCGGGAGCGGCTGATGCAGCCCGCGAGCCACCGCGGGAGGGGCGTCGAGGAGAGCGCAGGGGGGAGCGGCGATTTTGCCGAGGTGATGCAGCGGCTCGGGGGCGTGTTCGCGGCGGTGGTGCGGCGGGTGGATGAGGTCGAGGGCGATGGTGAGGGGGACGGCGATGTGGAGGGTGAGGGCGGCGTGGAGCCGGGCGGCGGGGACGTGGACTGGGACGTGGCGCGGCCGCTGATCCCGGTGGTGGAGGGGAGCTACGCGGATCCGGAGCCACCGTGGGGCGTGCTGGGGACGGAGGACGTGCGGGCGCTGCTTCAGCCGTGGCTGGAGGAGGTCGGTGCGGTGCTGGTCGACGGGGAGGTCGTGGGCACCGCGGTCTCGGTTGGGGCGGTGCTGACGAGTCGGTGGGCGGCGCGGCGGATCCGGGAGGCGGGGGGACGGGCCACCGTGCGGTGGGCGGGCGGACTGGAGGCCGAGGTCCGGGGCGTGGTGCTCGAGCATCCGCTGTGGGATGTCGCCGTGATCGAGGCTCCCGAGGTGTCGATCGAGGCGGCCTTCTGGATTCCGTCGGTGGCTCGTGGGGTGAGCCAGGGGCAGGAGGGGGTCGCGATCGGGTTGGAGGCGCTGGGGGGCGCGTCCGGGCCGGGGCGGTCGTTCTACCTGGCCCCGGGGACCATCGCGGTCGAAGGCGACGATCTCATCGTGCACGACGGGGCGAGGGGTGGCATGGAGGGCGGCGCTGCCCTGGTCGACCTGGAGACCGGCGCGTGGATCGGGCTCGTGCTGGGCGGCGGCACGACCCTGCCGGCGTGGCAGCTGGCTCGGGATCCGCGGCTGTGGGACGCGGGCGTGGCGTTCGGCGGGGAGCGGCCGGAGGTCGGGGATCCGGAGGTGGAGGCGGCGTGGACCGAGGTGGAGGGGGTCGCGGTCGAGGGGGAGCGGCCGGCTGGGGAGGAGGAGGCAGAGGAGGCGGGGTTCGAGTGGATCGAGGGGGAGGAGGGGCGGGATCCCGAGCTGCAGCTGGCGCGGTGGCTCATGCGCGCGTTCGGCTCTCCCCATGAGTTGATGGCGTTCGTTCTGCAATCTCCGAGCCTGGGTGAGTTGCGCAAGCAGGTGGACTGGGACGGGTCGCTGGCGGAGGTGGCCTACGACCTGGCCTATGTCGGTCATCGACTCCGGCTGTGGGGCGAGGTGGTCTTCGGCGAGCTCGTGGCCGAGCGGCCTCGGGAGGAGGACGAGATCCGCTCGATCGCCCGGCAGTTCGGCGTGTGGACCCTGCTCCCAGCTTCCTTGATCGGGGAGCTCGCACGCTTCGTGTCCGCCGACTTCTACGTCGAGAAGGACGGCGTCGAGCGGATCGCCGACGCTGCGCGCATCCGCGGGGTCGACTCTGTGACCCAGCTGCTCACCGCGGCGAACCTGCGCGATCCGGTGCCGGTCGAGGTCGGTCGCATGCGCGCGCTGCTGACCCAGCTGGCGGTGGAGGTGGGCATGGAGCCCGTCGCGAGCGATGCGACGCCGCTGGGGCGGGCGTTCGGGGAGCTGGAGGGGTGGGACGGCGGGGTTGGCGCCGGCCGCACGGTCCCGTTGCCTACGACGTTACGCTCCTTGGAGCGACTCATCGCTCGGTCGATGTCGCTGGAGCAGCTCCAGACGCTGGTGCGGAGGGAGTTCCCATCCGTTGGGCGGGCCATTCTGTGGGAACAAGCGTCTGTGGTCGTGGTGCGGGACCTCGTCGAAGCGTTGTGGCGTCGCCACGAGGTCCCAGAATTCTGCGCTGCGGTACGAGAGATTGCGCCTTCGTTGGCGGGCGAGATCCTCGTGGTGGAGCGAGCCCTGCGGGCCGATTCCACCGCCGAGGTGCCGCGCCTCCCCTTCGCCACCGTCCTCGACGCCACCGGCGAGCCCTGCGGCACCGCC
>CALATR010000694.1 GCA_937891875.1 uncultured Pseudomonadota bacterium
GGTGGACGTCATCAGTTCACACACCGGAGGTGGGTCGGGGTTTTGGAGGAGGAAGGCGTCTGGTGACGAGAAGGGGAGTGGGTCTGGCGACCTGCAATGAGGATGTCAGTGTGCCCGGAACGAGCGTAGTTGTCGAGCGATCTGACGTACCGGGACCAAACGCGGTAGGATGACGCATGTCGGATATCTCGGCGGATATGGACAGCGATCGGCTCTCGAACGGGAATGTCGGTGGGGATCTCCAGGTGGAGCCCACCGGTCGCATCGTGCACGGACACGAGATCGTCGCCCGGTGGCTCGGGTTGATGCCCGGTGAGTTGCGCGGCACGTCCATCATCGACCTGTTGGACAGCGACGGCCGGGAATGGTTGCTCTCCTGTCTCGCCAACGACGGGCTGGGGATCGAGGAACGTCAGGTTCGCGCCCGGTCGGGCCGGGCGCTCCGACTGTGGGCCCACGGGAAGGGCCGGTTCACCGTCATCGATGACAGCGCCCACGCCGCGATTGTCGAGGAACGAACCGGGGTCGCCTGCGACCAGGCCCGGGCCGAGTTCGCCGCAGCGGTCGCCCGGGAGCTCAACGACCCCATGTCGATCGTGCAGGGGCGCATGGAGCTGCTGCTCGAGCTGGACGTCAGCGACCCCGCCATGCTGCGCAAGCACCTCTCGGTCGCGCTCGACCACGCCCGGCGGGTGTCGAGCACCCTGCACCAGCTCCGTCTGGTCGGCGGCCCCGTCGACGGCGGCATCGAGGCGACCTCGGCCCGCAAGCTGCTGCGGGCGGCGTCCAGCCAGGTGGGTGACGTGGAGCTGGAGCTGGATCTGCGTCCGGACAACCTGCGCCTGCTGGGGTCCGCGGACCTCCTGGAACAGGTGCTGGTCGGTCTCGTCCGCCGGGTCCGCGATGCCGCCCGCAACGGCCTGCTCACCCGGGCGATCGGCTACGAAGGGCAAGGACACGCGATCCTCGAGCTGCGCGCCGAGCCCCCCGGCCACGCCCGCAGCTCGCCGGTGCCCGCTCCCGGTGATCCTCGCCTCGACGTCGGCGTGAGCGAGCTCGTGCTCTCCCGGATCGGCGGTACCTTGCACGCCCTGCGCCTCGGCCGCGGCGTGCTCTTTCGCCTGGTGCTGCCTCAAGCGCCTCCGCTCGCCCGCCGTCGCCAGCGCCGCGCCGAGTCCGCCATGGTCGTCGGGCCTGGCTCGCCCACCGATGTGTGTGGGCTGCTGCACGAGGAGGGGGTCGACACCACCTGCGTCGCCGACGCGGAGAGCGCCCTGCGCGCCCTCGAGAACGCCCGCCCCGACGGCCTGGTCGCGACCCTCGACCTGCCCGGCATGAGCGGCCTGACCCTGCTCCGCTACGCGCTGTCCCGCTGGCCCGAGCTGCGGGATCGGGCCGTGCTGGTGGCGCGGATCGAGCCCCCCGGGGTACCGGACGGCGTTCGCGTCTGTCGGCCCCCGGTGGATCGTGCCGCCCTGCTCTACGCCCTCGGGGTCGACGCCGGCAGGTAGCGGTTGCCGCTCCCGCCGCCACCCATTAAGGCGCGCGGCGTTCCCACATCTCCGTCGAGGCAATCATGGCCCGCAAGTGCACGTTCACCGGAAAGCGACCGAACGTCGCCAACAAGGTGTCCCACTCCAACCGCAAGTCCAAGAAGCGCCAGCTTCCCAACCTGCAGACCCGTCGCCTGTGGTGGGCAGAGGGCGACCGCTTCGTCCGCGTCCGCCTCTCGACCCGTGCCATGCGCACGATCGACCGCAAGGGGCTGCAGAACTACGCGGATGAGGTCGGACTGGACCTGAGCCGGTTCTAGACCCTCCGCTGGCCCGTTGAGGCCAGGCCGACTCGGCGGTGACTCCGCCGCCGGGTTTTTTCTTGTGGATGGCTGTGGACGGCGCCCTCACGTGGGGCGGCCGCTGTGGACAGATCCGCGTGGTGCACGGCATGATCGGCCTGCTCCGCGGTGCCTTGCTGTGCATGCTCGCAAACGACGAAGCGGGGGGA
>CALATR010000695.1 GCA_937891875.1 uncultured Pseudomonadota bacterium
ACGCCGCTGCGGGACGCGATCAACGCCCACGTGCAGACTTTCCGCAAGGCCGGCGTGATCGGCGCGGACGAGACGACCTCCTGGTACGTGCACACCCTGCACGACGACCGCACCTGGGCCGCGATCAACGCCGAGCGCAGCCTGCAGTGCGCGTCCATGGTCAAGCCGTACGTGGCGCTTGCGTTCATGCACCAGGTCAAGCACGGCCGCATCGTCTACGGCGCCGTCAGCAAGGCGAAGCTGGAGGCGATGATCCAGCGCTCGCACAACGGCGCGACCAACTGGGCGATGAAGCAGGTGGGCGGGCCGGCGGCGGTGCAGCGGCTGCTGAAGGCGAACTACGCCAGCATCCTGCGCGAGACGTCCATCGTCGAGTACATCCCGTACTACGGCCGGACCTACAAGAATCGGAGTTCTGCCCGGGATTATGTTCGATTCTGCCGCGCCCTGTGGGAGGACGAGCTGCCGAAGTCGGCGGAGCTGAAGCGCCTCATGGGCCTGCCGGGCCGCGACCGCCTCAAGACCGGCGCGCCGGCGATCCCAGCGGCGGTGAAGGTGATGAACAAGACCGGCACCACCAGCCATCTGTGCGGCGACTTCGGCATCCTGGTGGCGAAGGACAAGGCGGGCAAGGACGTGCCCTACGCCATTGTCGGCATCATCGAGAAGCGGAGCCGGGCGGCCAGCTTCAGCGAGTGGCAGTCGACCCGCGGCAAGGTGATCCGCAGCGTGTCGAACCTGACCTACGGCGTGCTCCGCCAGCACTACAACCTGGTCTAGCGCCGCGGATCAGCGCCGGTCAGGGCTCCGAGCTGGCGTCGAGGGCCTCGTGCGCCTCTTCGCAGGCGGAGCGGACCCAGGTGGTCTCGTCCTGCGCAGCCAGGCGGGTGAGGGCGGCCCCGGCGGCGGGGTGGGGCAGCTTCGCGAGCACCTGGCAGGCGTACTGGCGCATGCGGGGCTCGCCGTGGGCCAGGCGGGTCACCGCGTCGGCGGCGTAGAGCGCGCGGAGCTCGGGCGAGACGCGGTCCAGGTGGTAGACGACGAGCCAACGGTGGGAGTCATAGGTGTGCGGGGTGGTGGCGAGGGCCAGGGCCTGCCGGACGGCGGTGGGGTCGCCGCTGCGGATGATCTGGGCGTGGAGCGCCGTGAGGACCTGCGAGGACTGCGGTGACTGGAGGAGTTCGAGGTACAACGCCGGGTCTCCCGGGTCGTCTGCGTCCGCGATGGCGACCAGGAGGGAGCGGCGGACCTCGGCGTCGGACTCCTCGGCGAGGCGTGCCCGCACCAGCTCGATGCCCAGGTCGGTCAGGCGCATGGCCCGGGCGGCCTCGGCGCGGAGGGTCGGATCCGGGTGGCGCAGCAGGGTGGGCAGGCTGTGCCCCAGCCGGTCGCGCTGGGCCGGGGTCAGGCGGTGGCGCTCGGAGCCGAGGCTCCGGTAGGAGGTCTTGTCGATGGCGTGGATGGCGCCGCGGACGGTCTGCCGAGTGTGTGCGTCAGGCTGTTCGAGCAGCTCCAGCGCGAGGTCGTAGCAGGGCAGGGCGTCCAGGTGCTCCCAGGCCAGGTCGCCGCGGGCGTCATCGTCGGTGTCGGGGGCCCGGATCGCCTCCCCCACGACGTCGCAGGCCACGGCGCGCTCTTCGGGGGTGAGCCGATCGCCGTGGAACGGGATGTCGTCGGGCTCCGGCGCCCGCCGGACGGCGTCGATCTGGCGTGCCACCGTCTCGATGGCGCGGGAACGGGTGGTCGGATCGGTCGACGCCTGCAGGATGAGGTGGGTGGCGGCGCGGACCCGGCGAGGATCGGCGCTGTCGAGCAGGGAGGCCAGGCGCGCATCCTGCGCAGGGGTCGTGGACCAGCCAGGGTCGGGGATCTGCAGCGTCCTGATCTCGCCGGATGCAATCTCGGAGATCTGGGCGTGCAAGGCGGGTTCCAGATGCTCCGCGGCGACCGGTCGCGCCCGGATCGCCCGGGACAGGTTGTCCACCGCGAGGCGGCGGTGGTCGAGGTCATCGCGGGTCTGGGCGCGGACGAGCAGGGTGACCAGCAGATCGTCCGGGACGGGCGTCTCGACCCGCTCGCCGCCTGGCAGTCGGTGCACCCGCACGGTGGCGCCGACGTCCCGGCCGTCGTCATCGACCGCAGGCACGACCACGACGAGGTCCTCGACGCCGTCCGCATCGACGTCATGCAGCAGCAGGGAGGCGTCGCGGCCCAGCTCCTCCTCCCAGCGCGTCACCAGGCGGCCCGACTCCAGCTCGACGACCTGGGTGCGCGTGCCCTGGGCGGGCTCGTTGACGAAGAGCAGCGCGTCCCGGCCGTCTGCCTCCGGGTCGATGATCCGCATGTAGCCAAACTCGACGTAGCCCCCCGCCTCGATGTCCGGCCCCAGCGACCGGGGCTGGGCCGGGTCGCTCACGTCGTAGATGTGCTGGTGCCAGCTGGCCGCGCCCTCGCCGACGTACTCCATCATCGACAAGAGCAGCTCGGAAGGAGGTTCTCCGTCGAGCTCCGCCCAGCGCACCCGATCGAACTCGATGCGACCCGCCCCGCAGCATGCCTCGACCCAGGGCTCACGCTCGAGCTTGTCCCGGGCGATGAGCGCAGGCACGTCGACCGCGTCCACGGCGGGACGGGAGGGCTCGAGCGGCGGCGGCTCGGCCACGGCGGACGCGGGTGCGGCGCCCCGAGTGCAGGCGGCGAGCAGCAGGACGGCGATCAGGCGAGACATGGGCGGTCCGGAGCGCCGACCGTCGGGGTCGGCAGCAGGGTTCCGGGCCGGGGAGGGGGAGCCGAGCCAGGGATCAGGCGTTCGTCATACCCTTGGCCTCGCGGATGAGCCGCCACTCCCGCTCATAAAGGCGCAGGCTGTCGCGCACCTTCTGCAGGTTGCTGCCGACGGGCTCGCTGTCGTCCTCGCGGGCCAGCTCCTCCATGTCGAGCGCGACCGGCCAGAGCACCTCCCAGATGTCGTTGAGGCGGTTCGGGTCCCGGGTCGAGCGGGCGTGGCCGGGGAACTCGGCGCGGTAGTCGGCGAAGACCTGGTTGGCGGCCTCGGCCAGGGCGCGGATCCGGTCGCCGCGGGTGGCGCCGTTGCGGGACCGGCGGATGGCGTCCAGCTCGGTGTGGTAGGTCTTGAGGTGCCGGTCGACGATGTCGATGTTGCCCTGCTGCTGGGGGAACTGAACGCCCCCGTCGCGCACGGCGATCATCTCGGCGCGGATCTCCTGCAGGACCTTGATGATGACCTCGAGCACCTGGCGGCGACGGCTTATCCGGGGCTTTCCGGCAAAGTGCAGGCGGTAGCGGGTGAACTGGTCGTTCGCGAGGCCGGCGAGCAGGGCGGCACGCTGCTCCAGGCCGCCGGTCTTGCGGGCAGCGCGGATCTCGGACAGCTCGTTGTTGTAGGTCTCGAGGTTGCCGACCAGGGCATCGCGGCTGCTCTGCAGCTCGGCGTCGTCCCGGGTGCGCAGGAGCGCGTCCATGTCGGAGACGCGGCGGGTCAGGTCCTCGACGATCTCGATGAGCAGGCCCAGATCGCGGGTGGCGCGGTTCTGGCCGGCGAAGTTGCGCTGGTAGCGCTCGAGCCCGTCCCGACCCCACTGGATGAGGCTGGCGGACTGCACTGCCCCCGAGCCCTCCTTGATGACCTGCCGGATCGCCTCGAGCTCCTCCTTCCAGCGCTCGGCCTGATCCCGTGCCTCGGCGGCGAGCGCCTTGTCCTCGGACGCCGCGTCCCGGGCGAGGATGCTCACCTGATCGATGAGGGCCTGCAGCCGCTCGGGCTTGCGGGTGGCGCGGGGCTGGCCGGCAAACTGGCCACCGTAGGCGCCGCGGGCCTGGGCCAGGGTCGCACGCATCTGTTCGAGGGTCGGCATCTCGCTCTCCAAAGTCGTCAGGGCGCGGGCCTAACCGATCGGGGCGGGAGTGCCGTGGGACGGTGGATCCTACCGACCACGTGGTCCGATCACGTGGCCGAGGACACGCGGGAACGAGGGAACGCGGGATCGCGGGATCGCGGGGGAACGCGGGGCGTGGATCTCGGGAGGGTCGACGTCACGGTCCGGTTCGCCGTGACGATGTGCCGGCTTGGGGAGTTACGGGGAAGAAGCACACTTACCACGGAGAATCGGAGGTCCACGGAGGTTCACGGAGAGGGGAGTGTGGGGGCGGGGAGGGTCCTGCTGATGTGGTGGATTCGAGGCCTCGATCGCTCGTTCCGGCCGGGTGCTGGTCCTCTCGGCTGCGACGCCACGGATGAGAGGACGACTGTGTGAAGCGCCCAGCTCATCGGGTCCATTCGACCCCGGCGCCAGCACGACTCCAGCCGCCTCGCCGCTCCCCTCTCCGTGC
>CALATR010000696.1 GCA_937891875.1 uncultured Pseudomonadota bacterium
GATGGGCCCGGACTACCGGGTGCTGCCATGCTTCTGGGCCTGGTACGTGCCGACCGGCGCGAAGCACTCCGGCTGGCCCGTGCACCGCGACCGCACCCGCGGGCCGCTGAACGTGCACGACGACGGCCGGCCGATGACCCTGTCGGTGTGGATCGCCCTGTCCCGCGCGACCCCGCACAACGGCTGCATGTACGTCGTGCCCGCGCCCTACGCGCCCGACCACAGCAGCGGCATCAAGCTCCAGGACGTGCGTGCCCTGCCCGCCGAGCCCGGAGAGGTGCTGGGCTGGCGGCAGGACCTGTTCCACTGGGGCGGTCGCAGCAGCGCGGACGCGCCCGAGCCGCGGATCGCCCTGGGCATGGAGCTGCAGGGCTGGACCGGCCTGACCTTCGACCGCCCGCTGCTGATGCCGGGACAGGTGCCCGACCTGGACACGAGGCTGGCGCTGATCGGCGGAAACCTCTGGCGCTACCGGGGCCGCGTGAAGAACAAGCTGATCCCGCCGCTGGCGAAGGCGCTCATCGCCCTGCGGCCCGAGCTGGACCAGAGTGCGCTGGACAAGCCGCTTCCAAGGCCGAAGAAGTTCGAGGTGGGACGGCCGGAAGGGGCGCCGAGGCGGTGACGTCGGGTACTGCGGGGGGTGTGTGAATTCACCCGCATCCCCCACGAAATCCCACATGTAAAGCGCACCGCCCGACGCGCCGATGCGGAGGAAGCAGCCAGCGACCGTGACGCCGCCTGGCCACGCCTGCCGCCGGCTTCAGTCCAGGCGGCCCTCGCTTCCACACCCACGGAGAGACCATGGCCCTGCGACGCAGCAACGTGTCCGCCGCCAGGAGCGTCGACGCCAACCCCACGCCCTCGAGCGAGGGCGCATCCGCGGCCCAGCGCCGTCGGCGCGCTCGGACCATCGCCCGGCAGCAGCAGGTGGCCGAGCAGATCGCCAGCGCCACCACACAGATGAACGGCCAGCTGTCGGAGCTGGTCGCCGCGCGCAGGCAGCTGCAGACCACTACGGAGGAGATCTCCACCGGCTCCAGCGAGACCGCAGCTGCCAGTCAAGCCGCCCTGCAGGTCGCCTCGGACATCGCCGATGCCGTGGCCGAGCAGGCGCGACTCGCGAAGTCGGCCGGCGAGCGGACCCGCGTGCTCTACGGACGCGTGGACACGGCGTCCTCCCAGATCGGGGAGCTCCTCGACAGCATCGTCGCCGCCAGCAAGCGCCAGGACGGCGCCGTCGAGCAGATGGCCGAGCTGCGACGCCAGGCGACCTCGATCAATGACGCGGTCCAGGCAGTCATGCGGATCGCCGATCAGACCAACCTCCTGGCCCTGAACGCGGCGATCGAGGCCGCCCGCGCGGGCAAGCATGGCAAGGGCTTCGCGGTGGTCGCGGACACGGTCCGCAAGCTGGCCGAGACGTCCGAGGCGAACGCCGCCAGCATCGCCGAGCTGGCACGCGAGATCCAGGCGGTCGCCACGCCATCGGAGACCAGGTGGAGGCGTCCGCCGGCGAGGCGCGTACCCAGGCCGAGCGCGGCGAGGACATCCGCAAGGAGCTCGACGAGATCGCGACTCGGATGAAGACGGTGGTCGAAGGCACGGACGAGCTCATCGAGGCGGCCGAGGACATGAGCGTGGCGACCGGCCAGGCAAAGACCGGTGCCGAGAGCATCGCCGCCTCCGCAGAGCAGCAGGCCTCCGCCGCCGAGGAGACCCTGGGCGCGCTGCGGCTGCAGTCGGAGGCGCTCGACGGGGCCGCCGAGGCCGGCCAGTCCTTGGACGACGTGGCCGAGGACCTCAAGAACTCCGTCGACGCGACCAAGAGCGCAGAAGAGCTGGCCGCCGCCGCCGAGGAGCTGTCCGCCACGGTGGACGAGGTGGGCCGCAGCGCCGCCGAGATCGCCCGGGCGATCGACGAGATCGCCCAGGGCGCCCAAGCCGGCGCGGCTGCCGCCGAGGAGGCGAGCGCAGGCATGAAGCAGGTCGGCATCTCGGCCAAGGCCGCCGAGGAGCGTGCGGCGAAGGCCGCTCGCAGCTCCGAGGAGCTGTCCGGGCTGCTCGCCAGCAACCGGGCGTCGCTGATCACGGTAGGCAAGAGCGTCGATGCCTCCGTGGACATCAGCAAGAAGAACCTGGCCCAGGTCGCGGAGCTGCAGGTGAAGAGCGGACGCATCGACAAGATCGTCGACGCCATCGCCACTGTCGCCATCCAGACCAGCATGCTGGCGGTCAGCGGTGCGGTCGAGGCCGCCCGCGCCGGCGACTTCGGCAAGGGATTCGCCGTCGTGTCCGCCGACATCCAGAACCTCGCCGACGACGCCTCCGACAATGCCGAGCAGATCAAGGACCTGGTGAAGTCGATCCAGGCTCAGGTCGGCCGCGTGAGGGTCGTCATCGACGAGGTCGCAGAGAACGCCGAGGCCGAGGTCGCGCGCGCGAAGAAGACCAGCCGCAACCTCGACGTCATCGGCGACGAGATGGACGCAGTGCAGACCTCGGCCTCCGAGATCGAGGCCAGCGCCAAGTCCGTGGTCGAGCTCGTACACGATGCCCAGGTGAGCCTGGAGCAGATCTCGACCGCCGCCCAGGAGGCCGCCAGCAGCACGCAGGAGGCCGCCACGGCCGCCGAGCAGCAGGCCGGCTCCGTCGCCAGCCTTAGCGAGCTCATCGAGACCGTCGCGACCATCGCCGACGAGCTCCACGCCATCTGAACGGGGGCCGCCATGTCCGACTCGAACACGCCCCGGGAAGGGGACGACGGGGCATCCGAGCTCCGGCAGTTCGTCAGCTTCCGACTCGGGAAGGAGGCGTTCGCCTTCCCGATGCAGAGCGTCCGTGAGATCATCCGTCTGCCCCGCGTCGTGCCGGTCCCGATGGGGCCAGCCAGCCTCCTGGGGTTGATGAACCTGCGCGGCCTGGTCCTGCCGGTCATCGACCTGCGGCGTGCCCTGAGCCTGCCGCAGCAAGAAGCCACGGAGAGCACCCGGGTGATCGTCGTGGACGTCGGAGGCGCGGTCGGCCTGGTGGTCGATCGTGTCGAGCGCGTACTCGGCACGGCGGAGTCGTCCATCGATCGCTCGTCCGCCACGACCTCCGCGGTGAGCCAGGGCCCCCTCGCCGGCGTCATTCGTCCAGATGGCGGCCAGCACGCCGTGCAGATCATCGATCCGTCCCGACTGGTCGCCTCCCAGATCCCGCATCTCGCTGCCCAGGGCGACAGCAACCGCGCCCGGACGTCGGCCAGCCGGCACAGCGGCGGGGGCTCCGAGGAGGAGGTCGGAGGGGTGCAGATCGTCAGCTTCGAGCTGGGCGACGAGACCTTCGCGTTCGCCGTCGAGGACGTCGCCGAGATCGTCCGCGTCCCCGACGGGGTCAGCGCCGTGCCGGACAGCGCACCGTCGGTGCTCGGCCTGATGGCCCTGCGCGGCCGCTTGCTCCCGCTATTGTCCCTGCGCCGCATCCTCGGCCTCTGCGAGAGCGAGCCGAACGACCACAACCGGGTCGTGGTGCTGCAGGTCCGCCGCGGGGGACACCCGCTCACCTTCGGCGTGCTGGTCGATCGCGTCTGCGAGGTCGGCCGCGTCCAGGACGACCAGGTCGAGGACATGCCCGCGCTCCTTGCCCAAGGACGGTCCGGCGAGCTGGTCCACCAGGTGTGTCGCCTGGAAGAGGGCCGCCGCCTGATCTCCCTGCTGACCGCGACCGGCCTCGTGGGCGCCGATCTCCAGGACGCGCTCGACGCCAGCCCAGACGACCCGGAGCACGCCATGTTCGACGATTCGCAGAGCCAGGACCAAGGCGAGGACGAGGACGTCCAGCTGGTTGTATTCCAGCTTCAAGGACAAGAATACGCAGTCTCTGTCAGCGGGGTCCAGGAGATCACCCGGGTACCGGAGCGCATCACGGCCGCACCCCACATGCCGCCGGGACTGGTCGGCATGATGAACCTCCGGGGCACGGTGCTGCCGGTGGTCGACATGCGGGCGCGCTTCGGGCTGCCCGTCGCCGAGCGCAGCGACCGCCAGCGGGTGCTGATCCTCCACGTGGACCAGCGCCGCACCGGCTTCATCACCGACTCGGTGACGGAGGTCCTGCGGATGCACCGCTCGGCACTGGAGGAAGCGCCACACGTGTCGGACGCGCAAGCCGACGTCATGGCCCAGGTGGTCAACCTGCAGGACTGCGCGCGGATGATCCAGGTCGTGGACGTCCGTGCACTGCTCGGCTCCACCCAGGTCGGGGCGTCAGCAGGTGCGGGGGCCGCATGACCCAGGCCCGCGTCCTGGTCGTGGATGACTCGGCGCTGATGCGGCGAGTGCTGTCCCGCATGCTCGAAGACGCCGGGTTCGAGGTGCACAGCGCGTCGGACGGCCGCAAGGCCCTCCGCGCGGTGCGCGACCTCGAGCCGGACGTGGTCACGCTGGACATCCACATGCCGGTGATGGACGGGCTGGACTGCCTGGCCGAGCTGATGGAGCAGGCTCCGCGGCCGGTCATCATGGTGTCGTCGCTGACGGAGCAGGGGGCATTGGCCACCCTGGAGGCTCTGGCGCTGGGCGCGCTGGACTACGTGGCCAAGCCGGACGGCACCATCTCCATGAACATGGATCGCGTCCAGGACGAGCTGGTCCGCAAGGTGAAGATGGCTGCCCGCCAGTCGCTCCGCCGCAGGCCGCAGCCCACGCCACGTCGGGCGGCCGCCCCACGGCCGGCTCCTGTCGCGGCCCGACAGCCACCCCTGGTCCGGTCCACCGACAAGACCGGCGTGGTGCTCATCGGTGCATCCACGGGAGGTCCGTCGGCCCTGGAGGAGCTGCTGTCGGGCCTGCCCGGGGATCTGCCCTGGCCCGTGCTCATCGCCCAGCACATGCCGGCGTCGTTCACCCCGACGTTCGCGTCACGGCTCGACGCCGCTGGCGCGCTGACCGTGACCGAGCTGTCTCGCGCGACGGAGCTGCGGCCCGGCCAGGCGTACCTCGGTCGCGGTGGTCACGACATCGTCGTCTCTCGTCGAGGCACGCGGATCATCGCGAACGTGGTCGCCGAGGATCCGGCGTTCACCTGGCACCCGAGCGTCGAGCGCATGGTCCTCACCGCCCGCGAACAGCTGCCCGCGGAGCGCCTCATGGGCGTGATGCTGACGGGAATGGGCAACGACGGCGCTGCGGCGATGGCGGGACTGCACGCCGAGGGTGGGGTGACGATCGCCCAGGACGAGCACACCTCCGTGGTCTTCGGCATGCCTCGCGCGCTCATCGACGCCGGCGGCGCCGCCCTGGTCCGGCCGCTGGAGCGCATCGCCGAGCACATCGCAACCACCACCGCCCAGGGCAGTGCACCATGCCGCTGAAGTCCTCCCGGCTGCTCACGCCCGAGCTGGTCCCCGCCACGACTGCGAGGCAGTCGCTTCGCGATCTCGCCGACTCCGACCCTGGCCAGCGGCGGGCCGCCGCACGCGCGCTCGGCCAGTCGCCGGAGGCGGTGCCCGCCCTGCTCCAGACCCTGGACCACGAGCCCACCGAGGCCGTGCGACAGGCGATTCTCGACGCCCTGCTCACGCTCGGAGGACCGCAGGTCGTCTCCGGCCTCTGCGCGCGGCTTGCGCACTCCGACGCCGCCGTCCGCAGCGGCGTCGTGGAGGTGCTGTCCATGATGCCGGACGCCGTCGCGGAGCATGCCGAGGCCCTGCTGCGCGACCCCGACCCCAACGTGCGGATCATGGCGCTGGACGTCCTGCGGGACCTGAGCCACCCCGCCGTGAGCCAGTGGCTTGTCCAGGTCCTCACCCACGACACCGACGCCAACGTGCTCGGCACCGCGGTCGACCGGGTCAGCGACCTGGCCGAGCCGAGCGCGATCCCCGCCCTGCGCGCCCTTTCGGACCGAACCCACGACGACTTCCTCCGGTTCGCGATCGACGACGTGATCGCCCGCTTGACGGAGATCGAGTGAACGTGCCTGCGCGCCAGCCCAGCCCCGTGATCAGCGACGCCGACTTTGTCGCGTTCCGGGACTACTTCTACCGTCGGACCGGGATCCGGTTCGCGGACAACAAGAGGTACTTCGTCGACAAACGTCTGATCTCGCGGATCGAGGCGACCGGGCACACCTCGTTTCGCGCCTGGTTCACCGCCATGCGCTTCCAGAGTTCCGGCGAGGAGCTCTCTGCCCTCATCAACGTGATGACGGTGAACGAGACCTACTTCTTCCGCGAACGCTACCAGTTCGACGCCCTGGTCCGCCGGATCCTCCCCGAGCTGGTCGAGGGTCGAAGGCGTAGCGACGCGCTGCGGATCCTGTGTCTGCCATGCTCGACGGGCGAGGAACCCTACTCCATCGCCATCACCCTCTCCGAGGCATGGGACGGCCTGGACGACTGGGACGTCGAGATCGTCGGCGCCGACATCGACCGCTCCGTCCTCGGGCGCGCTCGGGAGGGCCGCTACCGCCCCGGGGTCCTCCGCCACGTCAGCGCCGAGCAGCAGGCGCGCTGGTTCCGGCCCCTGTCTGACGGTCGACGGGAGATCGACGCCGACCTGCGCGACAGCATCACCTTCGAACATGCCAACCTGGTCGATCCCGCATCCATGGCCCGGCTCGGCGTCTTCGACGTCGTGTTCTGCCGCAACGTCCTCATCTACTTCGACGACATCACCCGCCGGACCGCCGTGGAGAACCTCTTCGAGCACGTACGTCCGGGCGGCTTCATCTTCCTCGGTCACAGCGAGTCCATGAGCCGGATCTCGTCCCTGTTCGTCCCGCGCCGCTTTCCCGAAGCCGTCGCCTACCAGCATCCCCTGCCGTCCCGGAGCATCCGATGAGCCCCAGTGTCGCCCCAGAGGCCGAGTTCCGGTGTGGCCGCGTGCTCGTGGTCGAAGACTCCACGACCGTGCGGCGCTACTACCGCAGCGTCCTCGAGCCGCTCGGCCTCGAGATCGTCGAGGCGGTCAACGGGGTGGAGGCTCTGGAGAAGAGCACGGACCGCGCGTGGACCTTCGCGCTGGTCGACGTGAACATGCCCAAGCTCGACGGCTTGTCGTTCGTGCGCGAGCTGCGCACGCGAGGCGGCCTCGCGGACACCCCGGTGCTGATGGTCAGCACCGACACCCAGCCTGGCTGCCGCCGCCGCGCCTACGAGGCCGGTGCCTCGCTCTACCTCAACAAGCCAGTGGCCAGGGCCACCCTCGAAGCCCTGGCCGCAGTCCTGGCAGGAGGGGCCGATGCTCGAGCCTGAGCTGGTCGTATCCACCCTCGAGGAGCTCACCGAGCTCCTCGAGGACGCAAGCCTGCAGCTCCTCGCGATCGAGGACTCCAGCGGCTCCACCGAGTCCCTGGCGAGCCTCTTCCGCGACCTGCACACCATCAAGGGCCTGCTCGGCTTCCTCGACGCCCGCCCGCTGGTCCAGGCAGTGCACGTCGCCGAGGACCTCGTGGGTGGCCTGCAGCGCGGGGAGTTCACCCTGCGCCCGGGAATGGTCGACGAGATCTTCCGCATGCTCGACGCGGTGACGTCCTTCGTGGAAGACGGCGGGCAGCTGGCGGAAGACTGCAGAGAGAAGTGCCTGTCGGTGGTGGCCGCCCTGGAGGCGCTCGCTGTGCTCGACGGTCGCTCGGTGGTCACATCCATCGACGAAGATCTGGTGTCGGCGGTCCGCGAGCGGACCGTGGCCCATGACCTGGCGTTCGAGGCCGTAGTCGACGAGATCGAGAATGCGGGCGCGCCCGCTGGGGTCGAGGACAACCTGTGGCGCGCGCGCTGGATCCCACACCGGGACTGCGCCCGAGCGGGTCGCGACCCCATCGGCGACCTCGACGCCCTCGGCGATGCCGTGGCCTGGCGTGCGGTCGGGCTGGCGCGGGAGCTGGAGCCGGGCAGCCTGCTCGACCCGTACGACGTCAACCTCGACATTCGCGTGCTGCTGTGGGGCAACCGCCTGGAGCTGACCCGGCTCCTGCGTCAGGATGGAGACGCCTTCGACCTGGCCGCCGGACGCATGCTGACGGCCCCCCGCCTCGACGCCGACGCAGGACCCGATCCTCGACGGCCGGTCGGGACGCCGAGAGAGGCGGCACAGCTGCTCCTCGAGGGAGTCGCCGCCCACCTGCAGGCCTTCCCCGAGGCGACGGGTCGTGGGTCTTCGGCCACCGCGATCCTGTCGCGGGTCCTTGGTGTCCTCGGCGTAGACGTCGACCCGGTGACCCTCTCCGACTCCGAGCTTCGCGTCCTGGTCAGCGGCCTCGTGGAGGGCGTCGTCGGAGACAGCGAGCCGCCGATGCCGCCGGTCGAGGACCTCGCCACGGACGCGGAGAACGTCGTCCCCCTGCCCGTCGCGCCCGCCCGATCCGAGCCCCCCGCGCCCGCCCCCGCCAGAGCGCCCGCCCGATCCGAGCCCCCCGCCCCGGTCCGGGGAGAGGCTCCCGCGCGCACCGAGGCCCCCGCAGCCCGCAAGACCCTCAAGGTCGACCAGGCCCGCATCGACCGCCTGATGGACTTCGTCGGCGAGCTGATCGTCGCCAAGAACGGCCTGCCCTACCTGGCGCTGCGCGCGGAGGACGAGTTCGACTGCCGGCCGCTCTCCCGGGCGATCAAGGCGCAGCACAGCGTCATGAACCGCATCATCGAGGACATGCAGGACGCGGTCATGCACCTGCGCATGGTGCCTTTGTCCCTGGCCTTCTCCCGATTCCCGCGCCTGGTCCGCGACACCGCGCAGAAGGTCCAGAAGGACATCCGCCTGGTGATGGAGGGCGACGACACCGAGACCGACAAGAACATCGCCGAGCAGCTCGGCGAGCCGCTGGTGCACCTCGTGCGCAACGCCTGCGACCACGGCCTCGAGACCCCCGACGAGCGCGAGGCGGCAGGCAAGCCCCGCACCGGCACGGTGGTGCTCCGAGCCTCCCAGGTCGAGGACCACGTCATCGTCGAGGTCATCGACGACGGGCGGGGGCTCGACCAGGAACGGATCCGCGAGAAGGCTGTCTCCAAGGGCATGTTGAGCGCATCGGCGGCCGCGACCGCGACCAGCGCCCAGCTCATGCGCCTGATCCTGGAGCCCGGCTTCTCCACCCGCGCCGAGGTCAGCGAGCTGAGCGGCCGCGGCGTCGGCATGGACGTGGTCAACACCATGGTGCGCTCGCTGGGCGGTCGCATCGAGCTGGAGAGCGTGGCCGGCCGCGGCACCACCGTGCGGATCATCCTGCCGATCAGCATGGCCGTGTCCCGCCTGATGCTCTTCGAGGTCAGCGGCGTCCGCTACGGCGTGCCCCTGTCCCAGGTCGTGCAGACCCTGCGCCTCGGCCCCGACGACGTACAGCGCCTCGGCGGCCGCGAGGTGACCCTGGTCCGCGAGGATCTCGTGCCGCTGCTGCGCTTGCGCGAGGCCTTCCAGAGCCACGGCGAGTCCCAGGGCTCCCGCTTTGGCGAGGCCGTCCTGGTCGTCGAGGTGGCCCAGGGACTGGTCGGCCTGGTCGTCGACGCCTTCCACGAGGGCATCGAGGCCGTCGTCAAGCCACTCACCGGCCTCATGGCCACCCTGCCCTACGTCTCGGGCACCACGCTGCTCGGCGACGGGCAGGTCCTGCTGGTGCTCGATCTCGAGGATCTCTCCCATGCCCATCACCTACACGCCGACCACCGCGCACCTGCCACCGACGACCAACGCCGAGGAGGCGGAGCCGCTGCTGCAGTGGCTGGAGGAGCATCCTGACGGCGACCTCGACCTGAGCGAGGCCGAGTCCATGCACACGGTCGTGGTCAACGTGCTCCTGTCCATGCGGCCCCGGGTGAGCGAGCCCCCGACCGCGCCCCGTCTGGCGGCGTGGCTGGTGCCCGCCCTGGCCGCGTGAGTCAGCCCGTCGCGATCAACCGGTCGAACGCCAGGATCACCTCACTGCGCACGATCGGGCTGGGGGCGCCGCGGACCGAGATCGACCCGATCTTCTGGTCTTCGGGGTTGTAGCCGCCGATCTGGATGCCGGGATCGATGCCCACGTCGACCACCACCTCGCCGATGGTGAGGTGCACGTCCCAGACGTAGCCGGCGTCCTGGGGCGTCCCGAGCTGCCACGGGGCGCTGCGCAGCCGTCCGGTCGCGCCCACCGGGATCGTCGCGCCGGTCAGCGCCGCGACGCGCTCCTTGAACGCGGCCTCGTCGGCTCGGAGGATGGCCCGGCCCAGCTGGTCGAAGGGCTGGGTGAGCTCGAAGTCGGCGAAGATCTCGCTCCAGGCTGCGATCTCGTCCTCGGACAGCTCGACCGGGTGGGGGAGACCGACAAGGCCGTCGTCGGGCAGGGTGACGTCCTCTTCGTCAGCGTCGACCAGCGTGCCCTCGTCGGACAGGCGGAAGGTGCCGATCCGCGCGCCCTCGGCATCGTGGGTGGCCCAGACCAGGCGACGGGTCAGGTTGACCATCAGCGGGTGGTCGCGGAGGAAGCGCTCCCAGTCCACCACCGACCACCGCCGCTGGGCGAGCATCGCGTGCTCGAGCCGCAGCAGCTGCACGCTGGCTACCGTGCGCACGGCCTTCTTCAGCGTCTTCCAGCGCTCGGTGGCCGCCGCACCCAGCTCCGGGTCGTCCTTCGCTCCCGGCTTGGGTAGCGACTTCCTACGCTTTCCGTTCTCGTCCTTCACCACGGGCTGCAGGCGCTCGTCGAAGCCGACCCGGAACTGGCGCGGTCCGAAGTCCAGCACCGTCGAGCCGTCCGGATCCAGGTCGAGGTCGGGCACCAGGCGATCCTCGAGCTCCGCCTTGCTCAGGCCGAGGTCGCCGGCGAGGGCCGTGATCTTCTCCTCGGCGCGCTCCTTGATGGACGCCCGCCCCTTCAGCGACAGCCGGTGCAGCAGCATCAGCGCGTGGTCGGTGCCCATCTCGCGCAGCACGTCGAGCGCCTTGACCGCCCGCGCGAACGCACCCTGCGCCGGCCAGTCCCGGATGTAGCCGGCGAGCTTGTCGGCGTGCGCGTCCGAGCCGTACCAGGCGAGCACGTAGAGACACCAGTCGGTCTTGGGATCCCCGCCGAGCTGGAGCCAGGCCTCGAACGCGGACCAGGCAAACCGGGCGAGCGAGTCGGGCTCGGCCAGCGCCTTCAGGCGTTCGACGCCCACATAGGGCTGCTCGGGCGTGGACAGGGCCAGCATCTCGCACACGGCGACGAGCGCGTCCGCCTGGACGTAGCCCCCAGCCTTCAGGGCGATGGGGCGCACCGAGGTGACCTTGGGGTCGGGGATCTTCTTGGGCAGGTCGTGCAGGGGATCGGCGTCCAGCAGCCGGGTCAGGGCCGCGGTCGCCTTGGGGCTGCCGAACACCTCTGCCGCGGCGAGGACACGCTCGCGAGGATGCTCCTGACCGACCACCCGCAGCGCCGCCTGCGCCAGGCGCCGCTCCTTGGCGCTGGAGCCGAGCGCGTCCGGAAGCAAGCCTGCAACCGCCTCTTCCGGGTAGCGAACCAGCCACCGACGCGCATGCTCCCGGACCGACTTGTAGGCGAGCCCCCTGGCCATCGCCGGTGCGAACCGTGGACTCTGGACCCGGACGAAC
>CALATR010000697.1 GCA_937891875.1 uncultured Pseudomonadota bacterium
GGCGCGGGCAGCCACCAGGCGCTCGGCGACCGGTCCAGCGGGGACCTCCTCGGCGATCACGGCGGCCACGCGCTCGATGTCGCGGCGACCCGGGCGGGCGTAGACCATCAGGTCCAGCACGCCCCAGGGCGCCAGGTGGCTCGCCAGGCGCTCCAGCGCGGCGCGGGGGTCGACCAGGTGGTGGGCGACCCCGCTGCTGACGATGAGATCGTAGCCCCCCTCGGGGACCGGCAGGCCGTCCAGGCTCTCCAGATCGACCTCCGCGACCGTGACGTTGCGCAGACCACGGGCGGTGGCGGTCGCGCGCACCTCGTCGAGCGCCACCCGGTTGAGGTCGACGCCGGTGAAGTGGATGTCGGGCTGGGCGATGGCCATGCCCAGCAGGCCGGCACCGCGTCCGCAGCCCGCATCGAGCACGTGCATGGGTCGACCCGCCGGACGGCTCGCTCCGACGAAGGACAGCGCGCGGCGCACGTCGAAGCCGAGGCGCAGGGTGACCGGGCCGGCCGGGTAGGGAAAGCGCTCGTAGAGGGCGCGGACTGCCTGGGTGGTGGGGTGCACGATGCCTCCGGGGACCGCCTCATCGGATCACCCGGCGCGACCTTGCAATCTCGTGCTACTCAACCGGCTCCGAGGACCGACCCATGCAGCAGCACCCCCTCGTCCGCGAGGCCGCCGAGACCCCCTACGAGCCCGGCCAGGCCGCCTTCTTCGACCTGGACCGCACCCTCGTGCACGGCTTCACCGCCAGCGCGTTCTTCCGCGAGCGGCTGAAGAGCCGGGCGGTCAGCGCCGGTCAGGCCGCCCGCACCCTCAAGGACAGCCTGTCGTTTCAGTCCGGCCGCCTCGGATTCTCGAGCTTCCTCGTGCGTGCCAGCGAGCTGTACGCCGGCATGCCCGAAGACGAGCTGGAGGCGATCGGCAGGAAGCTGTTCCGCGACCGCATCGCCGGCAACATCTACCCCGAGGCCTACGCGCTCGTCGATGCCCACCAGCAGGCCGGCCGCCCCGTCGTCATCGTGACCAGCGCCACCCGCTACCAGGCCCAGCCCGTGGTCGACGCCCTCGGCGCGGACCACCTGCTGTGCAGCCGCCTCGAGGTCGAGGACGGCGTGCTCACCGGTCGGGTCGAGCGCCCCACCTGCTTCGGGATCGGCAAGCGCCGCGCCGCCGAGGAGCTTGGCGCCAAGGTGGAGCTCGACCTCGGAAAGAGCTGGTTCTACTCCGACGGGGTCGAGGATCTGCCCCTGCTCGAGGCCGTCGGCTACCCGCGGCCGCTCAACCCCGATCGCCGCCTGGCCCGCACTGCCCGCAAGCGCAGCTGGCCGACCCACGAGCTGTCGTCCCGGGGCCTGCACGCGACCGACATTGCGCGTACCGCCCTCGGCATGGGCGCCCTCGCCGTGTCCGTGGGTGCGGGCCTGCCGGTTGCGGCCGCCACCGGAGACCTCCGCCGGGCGCGCAATCTGTCCGAGACCCTGTTCGGCGAGCTGGGCACCCGGATCGGCGGCATCGAGCTGGAGGTCGAGGGCGAGGAGCACCTGTGGTCGAGCCGGCCGGCGGTGTTCGTCTTCAACCACCAGAGCGCCATCGAGCCCCTGCTCCTGTGCAAGCTGCTGCGCCGCGACTTCGTCGGCATCGCCAAGGCCGAGCTCAAGGGCAGCGTGCTGCGACCCGCGTTCGACTACGCCGGTGCCGTCTACATCGAGCGCTTCGACAAGAAGAAGGCGGTCGCGACCCTGAAGCCGGTCGTCGAGACCCTGCAGGACGGCACCAGCGTCATCATCGCCCCCGAGGGCACCCGCAGCCCGACTCCCTACCCGGGGCAGTTCAAGAAGGGCGCGTTCCACATCGCCCGCCAGGCCGGCGTGCCCATCGTGCCCATCGTCTTCCACAACAGCCTGGACACCCTGCCCCGCAAGGGTCGCGTCGTGCACCCCGCGACCGTGCAGGTCACCGTGCTGGAGCCGCGCCTGCCCGAGGACCTGCCCGACGACGCGGGCGAGGCGGCCCACCAGCTCCGCAACGCCTACCTGGAGACCCTGGGCTACCCGGCCGAGTAGCCCAGAACGGCGCGCAGACGTCTACTTTGCGGCAGCCTGTCGCTCGGCGTCGATCTCGGCGAGCACGCTGCCCAGCACGTCCATCATCAGCGCGCGCTCGGCGTCGGTGATCTGGAAGTGGGGGGTGAAGCGCAGGGCGTTGCGGCCGCCGTGGATGACGCCGAGGCCCTGGTGTCGGCAGCGCTCCTCCGCGCTGCCCGGGCCGATGGAGGCGACGTTGTCGGCGTTCAGCTCGCAGCAGAAGAGCAGGCCCGTGCCCTGCACGCCACTGATCAGGTGCGGGAAGCGGTCCTGCAGGGCGCGCAGGTCGCCGACAAAGTTGCAGCCCTGCTCGCGAACGTTCTGACGCACGGCGTCGGTGACCAGGCCCAGGGTGGCGACCGCGGCCTCGAGAGCGCGGGGGGCGGTGGTCATGGTGTTGCCGTACACGCCGACCTTGTACAGCGCGGCGGACCGGGCATTCATGCCCAGCACCGACATGGGGTACTGCCCGGCGTTGAGCGCCTTGGACCAGGTCTCGAAGTCGGGCGCCTCGGCGTCCTCGAACCCCGGGTAGTCCATCATCGACAGGGTGCCCCAGGCGCGCAGGCCGGCCTGGATGCTGTCGACCAGCAGCAGGGTGCCGTGGGCCTTGGTGAGGCGGCGAGCGGCGTCGTAGAACGGCCGCGACATGGCCATGCCCGGGCTGCCCTCGCCCTGGACCGGCTCCATGGCCATCAGCTGCACGTAGCGGCCCTCGGCGTCCGCACGGGCAAAGGCGGCCTCCAATGCCGCGATGTCGTTGGCCGGCACCACCCACAGCTCGTCGTCGGTCGCCGAGAAGCTGAACAGCTCCTTGTCGAAGCGGGCGCGGGTGCTGTGGGAGAAGCGCGCGGGCCGGTCGGTGCGGCCGTGGAACGCGCGCTCGATGCCGATGTAGACTGGCTGCTTGCCCTCGTGGCGACCGCCCTTGCCGCAGTGGGTGTTGGCGAGCAGGTCGGAGATCCGGTGGGCGACCGTGACCGACTCGGACCCGGAGTTCATGCAGATGAACCGATCGAACGGGCAGCCGTCGGCCCGGGCGTGGCCGAGCTCCTTGCGCATGGCGGCGTCGAAGCGCGCCTGACTGACCGACGCGGTCATGATGTTGGCCATGACCAGCGGCGCGCCAAGCACATCGAGCACCTCCCGGGGAGCGTGGCCGAACCCGAGCATGCCGTAGCCACCGCTGTCGTGCACGACTGCTCCGTGCAGGGTCACGATCCACGGGCCGCGGGCGGCGAGGGCGACGTACGGGTTGACCGCGTCCTTGGCGTAGAAGTTGACGAACCCCGCCTGCAGGCGATCGATGGCCTCGACCTCGGGCAGGGCCAGGAGCTCCGAGTCGGAGGCGCGCAGGGCGACGTGGGCCTCGTGGGCGGCCTCGATGGCCTCGGCGAGCTTGGGGTCGCGCTGCAGGAAAGGCTCGAGACGCTCGGCGGTGAGACCGCGGGTGTCGCGGGGGCCGGCGTGTTGCCGGATGTCCTCGAGCAGGTCGAGCGGGCGTTGCATGGCTACCTCGAAAGTACGGCGGTGTGTCCAGATCTCATATGGAGCCGTGCAGGGCGGATCCAGCGCAGAAGACGACGCGCCTGGGAGCGGCCGGGGAACGAGGTCCTCGCCGTGGGGGGGTCACGCTCCTCTCGGCAGGCGCCCATGACCGCTGAACCCCTTCTCGGAGACCGCGTGGCGCCAATCGCCCAGACCGCCGGGCATCCTGCTATGACCCTGGTGATGGACCGCAGGAACGCCGATCCCGATGCGCTGATGGCCCGCCTGGCCGAGGGGGATCGGTCGGCGCTGGGCCCGCTCTACGAGGCGCTGTGGCCGCGCCGCCTCGCACTCGCGGCGAAGATCCTCGATGATCCGTCGACGGCCGAGGATGCGGCCCAGCAGGGGCTGCTCAAGCTGGTCGCGGAGGCCCACCGCTACGACACCGAGCGCAGCGTGGCTCCCTGGGCGCTCACCCTGGTCGCCTGGGAGTGCCGGACCCTCAAGCGCAGGCAGGGCCGGCGCAAGGAGGTCGCGCTGGACCCGATCCTGTCCCGGGAGGCCGGCGGCGCGTCCCCCGAAGACGAGGCGATCCGCAGCGCGCTGGTCGAGAGCGCCCAGCAAGCCCTGGCGAGCCTGTCACCGCTGGACCGGGAGACCCTGGAGCTCGCCTTCGCCGATGTGGCCCCCGGCGAGCGGCCGGTCTCCAACCCCACCTTCCGCAAGCGCCGCCAGCGGGCCCTCTCTCGCCTCCGCGAGGCCTGGAGGTCGCTGTATGAGCGATGAACGCCACCTCGCCGAGCTCGCCCGGGTCTACGACCGAGGCCGGCTGATGCTCGGGCTGCAGCACGCCCCCCTCGCCGCGGTGGTCGGCTTCGCCTTCTTCGTGGTCGGCGCGTCGTGGGCCTGGACCCTCGCCGTGACCCTGCTGCTCGGCGCCGCGCTGGTCGCCGCCGCCTGGGTCCGCACCTCCGCCCTGCACGGGGCCCGTCTCGGACTGCTGGGCGTGCTCGCGCCCCTGGTCGCCGTGAGCTTCATGTCCGTCACCGACGGGCTCGTCACCATGCAGACCTGCATGCAGGTGTGCCTGTCGGTCTCCGTCGCCGGCGGCCTCGTCGTGGGCGCGCTGGGCGGCCTGCGCGCGTCCCGGACCCACGCCCTGCCCTACTTCGTCGGCTTCGCCTCCACAGCGCTCCTCGCCGGCAGTGGCGGCTGCATGGCCACCGGCGTCGGCAACGCCCTGGGTCTGGCCGTCGCCCTCGTGGTCGCCGCCGCGCCCGCCTACGTCATCGGCCGCATGGGTGTGGCCCGGGCGTAGGCGCCGTCAGACGCCTCGCGCCGCCAGCACCCGCTCGACCGTGTCCACGACCGCCTGGGTCTGCGCGTCCACCTCGACGTTGATCCGCGTTCCAGGCCGAGCCTGGTCGAACGTCGTCAGCCGGAGCGTCTCGGGGATGAGGTGCACGTCGAAGGCGCCGTCCGGCTGCACCTGCCCGATGGTCAGGCTGGCGCCGTCGAGGCCGATGTAGCCCTTCTCCAGGATGTACTTGCGCGCCGAGGCGGGCGGGCGGATGCGCACCCGGGTGTTCTCGCCCTCCCGCGCCACCTCGACCACCTCGCCGACGCCCCAGATGTGGCCCGAGATCAGGTGCCCGCCGATCTCGTCGCCGAAGGAGGCCGCGCGCTCGACGTCCACGAGGTCGCCCGTCGTGCGCTCACCCAGGGTGGTGCGGCGCAGGGTCTCGTCGATGACATCGAACTGCACACGATCCTCGACGATCTCCACCGCGGTCAGGCAGACGCCGGAGACCGACACGCTGGCCCCGGGAACGAGGCCGCGACCGAGGCCGGTGGGCAGGTCGAGGGTGAGGCGCAGGACGCCGTCGGTGGTCGATGCGGCCGCGATGCGTGCCGTGCCTTGCACGATTCCGGTGAACATGGCAGCACTGTAGTCCCGTCCGGCGCGATGGAAAGCGCCCCCACCGAGGAACTCCCATGGTCTGGAAGACACCCGTCGATCTCGAGCTCGGCCAGCGCGTGCGCTGGAACCTCGGCGCGCGGGTGATCTGGGCGGAGCGCCGCACCGGCGAGTGGCGGATCGGCCTGCGCGAGACCGGCCGCGAGGACGTCCAGTACGGCAGCCTCGACATCGGCCCCGCCTCCGACGAGGACGGCCCGCCCCGCCTGCGCTGCTCCCTCGGGGATGCGTCCGAGCGCCTCGTGCTCATGCCCCGGACCCCAGACCGCCCGCTGGTCGCGCGGACCGAGGTGAGCCTGCTGGTTCCGCCCGGAGGCTCCACCCGGGTGCACGTGGGCATCCCGCTGTGCGCCCAGATCGTCGCCAACGACCGTCCGCTGCACGAGCTGCCCGTGCTGGAACTGTCCGACACCTGGTTCGGCACGCCCCTCGAGGGCATCCTCTGCTACGCGACGCGCACCCACCTGACCATGGACGAGGCGCTGCTCGGTCCCCGCGCCCACCGGGCCCTGTGCTCGGCCGAGATCGTCAACCACGCGCCGGAGCCCCTGGTCCTGGACCGCCTGCGGATTCCAGCTCCAAACCTGGGTCTCTGGCGAATGGAGGACGGCCAGCTGCGCACCGATCGCCTGCGCCTGGTGCGCGAGAGCGGGCAGGAGGACGGCTCGGTGGAGGTGCTCGACCACGGGGTCGGCAAGGCGGAGCGGATCAGCGAGCCCCGCTTCCCGGTCAGCAGCGGCCGCGTCGTGCGCGCGTTCAACGCCGTGTGGAAGAACCTCGGAGGCCTGTCATGAACCTGCTCGACAGCGTGCAGCTCTCCGAGGCCACCGTGGAGCTCCTCGGCCAGATCGCCTGGATGACCCTGTGGGGCGCGCTGGGCGTCGTCTTCGGCCTCATCGCGTCGCTCATCGTGCGCTACTGGGTCGAGCGCCTCGCCGCGCCGATGGGCGCCGGCCGCGCGGCCCTGCTCGCCCGGGTGCTCGCCTGGTCCGTGCTGGGCGTGGTCGTGCTCACCGTCGCGACCCGGCTCGGTGCCCCGGTCGCCGGATTCCTGGGCTGGATCGCCGGTGCTGCCGGAATCGCCGGTGTCGCCCTGGGCTTTGCGTCCCAGACGTCCGCGGCCAACGTCATCAGCGGCCTCTTCCTCCTGGGGGAGCGCCCCTTCGAGGAGGGCGACGTCATCGAGGTCGACGGCCAGGAGGGCATGGTGCTGTCGGTCGACCTGCTCTCGGTCAAGCTGCGCACCTTCGACAACCGCTACGTGCGCGTGCCCAACGAGACCGTCATGAAGGCGAGCATCATCAACGTCTCGCGCTTCCCGGTCCGCCGGATGGAGGTCCTCATCCGGGTCCAGCCGGGCACCGACCTGGAGCGGGTGCGTGCCGTGGTCCAGCGGGTCGCCGCCGCGGTGAACACCATCCTGCAGGACCCCGAGCCCAACGTGCTCTTCGTGAGCGTCGTGGACGGCCTGGTCGAGCTCAAGTGCGTGGCGTGGGCGACCCAGGACGCCTTCTTCCCGGCCAAGGCCACCTTCTCCACCAAGCTGGTCGAGGCGCTGCTGCAGTCGGACATCCCGCTCCTGGGCAGCCGGACCGAGGTGAGCGTGCGGCCGCCCAACGGCGCCCCCGTCGACGCTCCCGAGGTCGCCCCCTGAGGTTGCCCGCCCGGGCACGTCGGGCGAACATGGGGCCATGTCGATCCACGACGATGTGCGCCGCTGGCGCGATCCCGACCACTGGCGGTCCCTGACGGCACTGTCGCTCACCGCCGAGGGGCAGTCCGGTCCGGTCCAGCTGGCCGCGGGCGCGGGCGACAAGACGCTCGCCGATCTGAAGACCGAGGGCTGGTTCCAGCTGCCCCGACCGTACGGTGACGACGCGGTCGAGCGGCTCAAGCAGGGGATCCTGGACCTGCACAAGGCGCGTCTGCCGCCGATCTTCGTCTGGGTCTACGACGAGGCCTGGGCCCTGTTCCACCGCCTGGACCCGGTGTGGCGGGTGGCGATGGGCCCGGA
>CALATR010000698.1 GCA_937891875.1 uncultured Pseudomonadota bacterium
GCCGCCGTAGGACTGGAGACTGGAGACTGGAGACTGGAGACCGGCCCGCCACCACCGTTCTCCCGCCACGGCCCGCCACCGACGTTCTCCCGCCACCGCCCGCCACAGACGCGGCGTCCCGCCACCACCGCACGCTCACTCAAGCGCGCAGTCGTCTCCAAATCGGGCCCACTGCAGGTCCGCGCGGGGGATCTCGGTCTCGCTGCCGTACTCGCCAGTCACCACCCGCCAGCCCGTCGTCCAGTTCAGACGCGCGATGTCGCGGGCCAGGGTGACCGTGCGCGGCGTGTCGGCATAGCGCAGGACCAGGGGCTGGCCCTGGTAGCACAGGCCCTGGCCGGTGAGCGTGTCCTGGTCGGGGGCGTAGCTGCCGCTCTCGTCGACGTCGCTGTACAGACGCAGGGACGCGCGCACGTAGCGGGGGCCGCCGCCCTCGGGGAACTGGAAGGCCTCGACCGGCGGGCGGGCGTTCGCCGTGTCGTCGAACTGTCCGTTGTCGGCGTTCACCGGAACATCCAGCGGGGACCACGTGCCCTCGCCCGCGCCGGGCGCCCGCTCGTCCAGGGCGACCACGCCGAGCCCGGTGCCCTCGCCCTCGTAGATGCCCTGCAGGCGGGCGTCGGCGGTGAGGCCGTGCAGGCGGACCGCGGCCTGCTCGGTGAGGCGGTAGAGCTCGAAGCTCTCCGGATCGACCACCTTCCACCCCGGCTCCTCGCCGTCGGCCCCGGTCTCCAGGTAGACCAGCCAGCGGCTGGCGGCGAAGCCGAGCACGTAGTCGTCGTCGTTGTCCAGGAAGACATCGTCCTTGTCGGTGTCATCGTAGACGACCGGCAGGTAGAGCGCGCCGACCCGACCGCCCGGGAGCCCGCCGACGTCGCCCGACGGTGCGGTCTCCGGCAGCTCGATGCCGAAGTTGCCGGTGCCCGAGAGCTTGCCGCCAGCGAGGTAGGCGCCGAGGGTCCAGCTGTCGTCGGACTCGACCGTCACGTGCACCAGCCCGGCCCGCAGCGCCTCGCCCTTGCGCTCGACGTCCGACGGCTTCTCGGTGCGCCCGAGGAACGTGTCCGGGATGTCCGGATCGGTGTCCTGGGTCTCCTCGGGGGGCTCGGTGTCGGTCTCTTCGCCCTTGCAGGCCACGAGGCCGACGGGGAGCAGGGCGAGGACGTACAGGGCGGACCGCATGATGGGCTCCAGCTGGGGCGCGAGGGGTACCGCCGAGACGGTAGCCGACCGCGATGCGGATCGCGTCAAGCAGGGGTCAGCGCCTCGATGGCAGCGCGCAGATCGTCGGGGATCGGCACGGCGCGCAGGTAGGTCTCGGAGCTGGGATCGAGGTCCATCGTCACGGTGACCACCCGCCCGGTCGCCCGGAGCACGCCGTCGACACCCACGACCCGGTACGTGAACGTGATCGAGCTTCGACCCAGCTTCTCGACCGACAGCCCGACGTCCAGCTGATCGCCGAAGTGCGACGGCGCACGGTAGTCGGCCTCCGCGTGCACGGACGGCAGCCCGACGAGGCGCTCGCGCACGAGGTCGGCGTAGCCGATGCCCAGGCCCTCTCCGACCCACGCCTCCATCGTCCGGTGAAAGACGTCGAAGTAGCGAGGATAGTAGAGGATGCCGGCCGGATCGCACTCGCCGAACCGCACCGTGACCCGATGGGTGAAGAGGTCCGTCACGCCGCCTGCTCGCCTACTTCTTGTTCGCCCGCGCGGCCTTGAGCTTGCGCTGCCGCTCCTTCATCTTCGCCTTCTCGGGGTCGTCGATGAAGATGAGCACGACGCCGATGATGAGCCCGACGAAGCCGAGGCACAGGCAGGTGCCGCCGCAGCTGGCGAGCCAGGTGCCGTAGATCTGCTCGAAGCTGATCACGCCGCCAGTCGCCAGCGGCACGATGACCACGAACAACACGATGACGGTCGCCAGGATGATGGTCAGGCAGGACACGCCCGTGCAGCTCCGGCCTCCGTTGCCCGAGCCGTATGCGTACTCTTCTTCGGTCGTGCCCATGGCGCGCTCCTCCCGGCGTTCGGACGCTACCCGAGCCAACCGGTGGGATCAAGCACCGAGCGCTCAAGCGCCCCTCCTGCAGGTCCGAAGAGACGAGGGCACGCCTCCAGTCGCACGGATGAGGACGCCATGGCATTTCAGGTCGCACACTCCGAGATCCAGCAGAGCAACAAGCTCAACATCGACGAAGTGCTGCTGGACTCGACGGTCCTCTCCACGAAAGAGGGCCTGCAGATGACCGGTATCTCGCCGACGCCCGTGGGCGCCTCGCGCTTCCTCACCGCCGATCAGGAGTTCAGCGTCCTGGTCAGCCTGTGGGGCGACTTCGCCGGCAGCATGTACCTCAACCTCTCCCGTGCCGGCGCCATGCACCTCGGCGGCGCCTTCCTGGGCGAGGACTTCTCCGAGGTCAACGACGACCTGATGGACTGCGTCGCCGAGCTGGGCAACATGATCGCGGGCCGGTTCAAGGAGAACCTCCGCGAGACCCGCTTCGGCATCCAGACCATCTCCCTGCCCGCCGTCATCGTCGGTGCAAACTACAATCTCTACCACACGCGCGGGATCGTCACCGCCTCCGTCACGTTCGAGATCGAGGACATGCCGATGTTCATGATGAAGGACCGCTTCTTCAGCTGCTCCATCTCGCTGATGCAGAGGTAGCTGCGCTCAGTCGGCGCAGTACTCGGCGTCCGTCGACAAGAACACCCGGAAGTCGAGCAGCGGGCAGTCCGCCACGGGGATCTCGGACTGGTTGATGCAGATGTCGCTGAACGTGAACTCGGAGATCACGTCGTCGTAGGTCCAGTAGTCGCAGGCGATCTCGGACTGGTCGGCCCGGTCTTCGACGAAGGCATCCCACTGCAGGGCCACGCCACGCCTGAAGCCGTGCTCGATGGTGATGTTCTGCAGGGACGGGGTCGAGGACCACATCTCGAGGCTCGCGTTCGCGAAGATGGCGCCGGCATCGTAGATCTCGACGTTGTGCAGGACCGACTGCTGCCCATCGGGCATGTCGTCCTCCCAGTACAGCCACACGTTGGACCAGCCTGCCTCGCGGTCCACGCCGCGCAGGATGATCGGCGCCTCGGGGGTGCCCTCCATGTGCAGGGCGCCGTTGACGTCGTTGGGCGGCCCGCTGCCGTCCAGGCGATCCGTGCGCAGGCCGCCGCGAACGCCAAACTCGATGACCGTGCCCGCCTCGACCGTGAGCCGCGCGCCCTGGTCGGGGTTGCCGTCGCGGTCCCGGGAGCCCTTCACCTCGACCAGGCTCTCGACCCGGTAGGGCACGCCCAGGTTGTTCCAGGTGCCGGTCTGGCTCACCCGGTTGCCGTCGACGAAGACGTAGCTCCACACACCGTTGCTGGAGAGGTCGACGCCGGGCTTGGGCAGCGAGGCGGCGGAGTCGGTGGTGGCAAAGACCGCCGGGCCGCTCGCGTTGCGGACCACGAGGTTGGAGCTGCCTTCCGCAAACGTACCCGAGAGGCGCAGGCCCGGGGTCTCGTCGGTCTCGGTCCCGTCGGTCCCGTCGATGAGCAGGCCCTCGACCAGCAGATCGTTGGCGATGAAGTCGACCGCGGCGGACGAGCCCAGCCGGCCCGCCCCCTCGACCGTGAGGTTGTAGATGGCGCTGGTCTCCTCCTCGGTGTCCTGGATGGACGAGCCCAGGGTCAGGGAGTCCCACAGGCCCTGGCCCTCGATGCCGGTGAAGAGCACGCCCGTGCCGCCGGACGCGCCGATGGAGACGCGCAGGGCCGCGTTCGTGCCGAGGCGGATCTCGGCCGCGCCGGGCACCTGCACCTCGACCCCGTCCTCGATGACCAGGAAGTCGTCCTCGACGCCGCCCGCGGTCTGCAGGTCGCCGTCGAGGCGGTAGGGCACGCCGAGATCCTGCAGGGTGCCCGATTCGGAGAACCCGCCTTCGAAGAGGTAGATCGCGTCAGTAGGCTCACGGGAGCCAGCGCTCTGGGGCTGGCCGTTGCCGGTGTAGCTGGAGCCGGCCTTGGGGAGGGTCAGGGCCCCGTCGGGGTGGGTGACGACGGGGTAGGCGTTGCCGGAGATGGTCAGGCCGGTGGAGTCCTCGGACAGCACGGCGCCGTCGTCGAGGAGCAGTCCCGCGCCGCCACCGTCGAGGATGGACACGCCGATCAAGGTCAGGTCGGCGTCGCCGGTCGCCTCGAGGGTGGTCGGCTCGACGTCGGAGCCCGCGCCGCCGTGATTGAACACGGCGTTCTCGATGACCGCCGAGGCCGACACCTTGGCGTTGGAGCTGCCGACCACGCGCAGGCGATCCCAGGTGCCCGCGCCGCCGTCGACATCGAAGGTGACCGGGTTCGCCGCCTCGCCCGCGATGTGCAGCCGCGCCGCCTCCTCGCGGATGAAGGGGTTTTCCGCCGTCACCCGCTTCTCGCCGTAGGTCACACCGCCGTTGCTGCCGCCCACGGTGATGCGGGTGCCCGCGACCAGCGCCACGTCCACGCCGGCGCCCAGGGTCAGCTCCCCGCGCTCGATCTCGAGGTCGTTCGTGATGCGGTAGGTGTGGCCGAGGTCCGTCCAGGTGTGGGCGCCGGTGATCCGATCGCCGAACACGTCGATGGTCGTGCCGTCGTCCAGGGTCATGCCCTCGGTCGGCAGGCTCGACACCGCCGCCGCATGGCTGCAGATCGGCGCCTCGTTGGAACCGGTGATGACCAGGTTCGTGGTGTCGGCTCCGATTCGGCCGCCTTCACCCAGGCTGATGCCGCACTGGCGGGCATTGTCGATGGTCACGTCGACGAGGTCGACCGGGCCGCGCTCCAGGATCAGGGCCGCGGCGCGGAAGGACGCGCCCTCCGGCGTGATGCCCGCGCCCTTGAGGGTGGCGTGGCTGATCTGCACATCGCCCAGGGTCGGCGCGGGCGGCAGCGCGCCTGGCTCGGGACGCTGCGCGGTCTCGCTGTCCGAGCCGGCGCGCACCCAGATTCCGACCCAGCCGCGGCCGTCCTCGGCCTCCTCCATGATGACGGGGCGCTCGGCGGTGCCCTCGACCGACAGGGTGCCCTGCACGATGAGCGCGACGCCCGGCGCGAACCGCACCCGGGTGCCCGGACCGATCACGAGGTCGCCGGTGACCGTGACGTCGCAGGTGACGTCATGGGGATTGAGGTCCTTGCCCCAGACCTCGTCGTTGATCGCGCCGCAGTGCTCGGGGCCGGCCGTACTCGTGTACTGGCTGCAGGCGGATGCGCCGAGGGCGATGGCCACGGCGACGGGCGCCAGGCGGGACGGAACGGGCACAGGTCCTCCTCATCGTACCGGCCAAGGCTAGCGCATCGCGGGCCGGCTCGCTGCGTCGAGTCGCTGACAGCGCGTCAGGAAGGGGCTCCCTCGGGTGCCCAGCGGGTCAGCAGGGGCTCCAGATCGTCGGGAAGATCGCACAGACGGCCGTCCGCATTGACCGGCACCAGCTCGATCCGCCCGATGACCATGTCCTTGCGCGATCCGGGGCGCCGGATCCGCTGATCGGCGACGAAGCGGTAGCGGCTCTGGCGCTCGAAGGTGGTGTGCACCTCCAGGCGGTCGCCGTGGCGCGCGGGCTCCTTGAAGGTGAGGTCGGCCTTGTAGACGACGAAGCCCATGCGATCCTGCTGCCACCGGGCCACCAGCAGATCGATGCCCAGCGCGTGTTCCCGGCCGCGCTCCATGAACTTCAGGTAGTTGGCGTGGTAGACGACCCCGCTGAAGTCGGTGTCCTCGTAGTAGACGACGACGGGGTGCACGTGGGCGGCCATGGGCTCTCCGGGGCGCGTGAGGCGGCGGATGATGGCACGCGGTGACAGGAACCGGGGGGCCGGCAGCGCGTGAGGAACGGCCGGTTAGCCGGAAGGGCGCGAAACGCCCCGGGGTTGCCGGGGCCCGGAGTCCAGAACGTGATCGCCCTGCTCGCCTCGCTGGTCCTCGCCGGACCGAGCGCCCACGCCGAAGACGTGCACCTGGAGGTGTCGACCGGGCACGCCAGCGCCGTCATCTGCGCGGTGGACGGGGCCGAGCGGCGGGTCACCCTGGACCAGGACGGTGCGGCGATCGTGTGGCACCGGGCGTCGGGAGGGGCGGTGGGCCGCTGGCACGGCCCCACCACGGGCCTGCTCCAGCGCACCAGCTGCGCGGCGACGACCCACGACGGGAGGGCGGTCTTCGTCGCCGGCAACCACGCGGGTGTGCACCTCATCGACCTGTCGACCGGCGCCAGGCTCGCGGAGATCGACCTGCCCGGCTCCGGCGACGCCCGGGTGCACGCCCTCGGCAGCCGCATCCTCGCCTGGATCGACCACGGCACGGGCCTCGTCCTGCTCGGGTCTGACGGGCGGGAGATCGCCTCCTTCGCGGGGGATCAGCGCATCGCGATCGCGGCGTTGATCCCGGATGATCAGGTGGTGCTGGCCACGATGGACAACCGGCTGCAGCGCTGGAGCGTCCGAGGCAAGCCGCGCCTGCTCGGCGAGATCGCCCTGCCCGAGCCCACCGCGGCGGAAGACGATCTGCTCGGCGTCATGCGCCTGGGCTTCGGCGCGCGGGCGATCGGCGCGGACGGTGAGGGCGTGCTCGCGCTGGGTGCGGACGGCAGGGTCTGGCGCTGGGCCGACGGAGCCGACGGGCTCACCGAGGCGGTCGTGCTGCCCGATGCCAACCA
>CALATR010000699.1 GCA_937891875.1 uncultured Pseudomonadota bacterium
CGCCGGCCTGCTTCGCCCCCCCGACCTTGATTGGAGGATTCCGTGAGCGTGCTGATTGACACCCTGAGCGCCCAGGCGCAGCCCCAGCGACTCCCGGACGCGGACCCGGCCGGAAGCTTTGTCGATGGCCTCATTCGCCGATCCTTGTCCCACCGCGCGGTCCACCACCCGTACCTGAAGGCCCTCGGCGAGGGCGCGGTCCCGGACCTGCGCTGGGCGCTGGCAGACTTTGCTCGCCAGTACCTTCCCTACAGCCAGAGCTTTCCGCGGTACTTGACCGCGGTGATCTCCCGCCTGGACGACCCCGAGCACCGCAGCGGCTTGATCGAGAACCTGACCGAGGAGTCGGGCATCTACGAGCAAGAGGAGATCGACGAGCTGGCGGCCATCGGCGTGCGTCCGGAGTGGATCGTCGGCGTCCCACATCCTGCCTTGTTCGCCCGCTTCGGTGAGGCCATGGGCGTGTCCGAGCCCAGCACCGAGCACGAGCCCATCTGCTGGCGGGACCTGTTCCTGGCCGTGCTGGTCAACGGCAGCCCCGCCGAGGCGGTCGGTGCCCTCGGACTCGGCACCGAGACCATCGTCAGCACCATGTACAAGCCGTTCGTGGCTGCCATCGCGCAGCTCGGGGACATCGACGGTGCGGACGCCGTGTTCTTCCCCCTGCACACCGCCGTCGACGATCACCACCAGGAGACGCTCCGCGAGATCGCCGTCGACCACGCGCGGACGCCCGAGGGTCGCCGAGGACTGCAGCACGGCATGCTCAAGGCGCTGCAGCTGCGCTGTGCGTTCTGGGACTGGATGTACGAGCGTGCGATGGACCCCCAGAACGCCGAGTTTGGGGGGTCGCAGTGGATCGCGTGACCGTACCGGACGAGGTCATGGGCCTGGTCGAGCGCGCCGCGTCCCGCGAGGCGCTGGGTGCGGGCCGCCCGGCCGAGGCGTTCAGCCACCGAGCTGGCATGCCTGGCTCCGGGATCTACGCCAACCGCCACGAGTCCATCGGGATCGACTTCACGGTGGAGCGGGTGGACATGCCCGACAGCCAGACCCTCGATCCGCGCATCGTCCGGATCGCTCCGGGGATGACCAACGAGCTCCACCGCCACGCCCACGAGTCGCTGTTCGTGGTGCTCGAGGGCACCGGCCGCGTGCGGGTCGGCGAGTGCGAGCAGGACGTGGGCCAGGGTGACCTGGCGTTCGTGCCGCGCTGGGCGCTGCACCAGACCAGCAACACGTCTGCGGACCGCGAGCTGGTGCTGCTGGCGATCACGGACTTCGGGTTCACCCGCGCCGTGCTCGGCGACTACACCAAGAAGACCCGCACGAAGCGGCGTCGGGCCGAGTGACCCGCCGCTACCGCTCGGGCTCCAGATCGAGTCGAAGCGTGTAGTCGCCAGGCAGCTCGCGCTCGCCGCCGCTCCAGGTGTCGACCAC
>CALATR010000700.1 GCA_937891875.1 uncultured Pseudomonadota bacterium
CCCCGCCCGACCGTGCGCCAGGCCCGCCAGTGGCTGAAGGAGGAGGAGCTGTGCCTGCGGGACGGCAGCCCGTGGCTCGCCGCCGCCCCGTCCATCGATGTGCCGATGCTCGTGCTCGGCAGCCCGGACGACCACATCGCCAGCGAGCGGGATGTCGCCTTCGCGTGTGAGATCTTCCCCGACTGCAGCTACGTCCTGCTCTCCGAAGACAACGGCTTTGCCGCGGACTATGGCCACATCGACCCGATCGTCGGCACCACCGCCCACGACGAGGTCTACCCGCTGATCTTCGACTTCCTGGCGGACCACCGCGACGATCCGGTCGCCGCGACGGAGCCCGGGATGGACTCGGACGACACGTCCGTCGTCGAGGCGTCTGCGGAGTAGTCGGCGTCAGTCGGCGAACACGCCCTCGCGCACGGCCGCGCCGAGGGCCTCGAGGTCCGGCCGCAGCACCCGGTCGTCGTCCCAGCGGGTGACGCGCTCCCGCACGGCGCGCCAGGTCCGCAGGGTGCCGCCGCCAGGCACCCCGGGGGTGACCTCGATCATGTTGCCGTCCTCGTCGATGGCCTCACCGGCGAGGTGGAAGTCGAGTCCCTGGGCGCCGCAGAGCAGCTCGATGGCCAGCACGTCAGCCAGGGCGGACGCGATCCGCAGGGCGCCGTGTGCGGCGATGGGACCCATGCTGACGTGATCCTCGCGGTGCTGGACCGTGGGCAGCGAGTCGACCGACGCCGGGTGGGCCAGTCCCTTGCACTCGCTGACCAGGCTGGCGGCCGTGTACTGGGCCAGCATCAGCCCGCTGTTGAGGCCGCTGCTGTGCAGGAGGAAGCTGGGCAGTCCGGACAGCTGGCCGTAGGTCATGCGGAAGGTGCGCCGCTCGGAGAGGGAGGCGACCTGCACGAGCGCGACCTTGAGGTGGTCGAGCACCATGGCGACCGGGGCGCCGTGGAAGTTGCCGGCCTCCACCAGACCCTCGCCGGGGATGACCAGCGGGTTGTCGCAGGCCCCGTTGAGCTCGCGGCTGATCACCTGCAGGGCGAAGGCGACCGTGTCGTGGGCGGCGCCGAGCACGCCCGGCGTGCAGCGGATGGAGAAGGGATCGGGCCTGCGTCCGTGGGTGCACAGGGAGCTGCCGTCCAGCCGGTCGCGCATGCGCCGGGCGACGCCGACAGCACCCGGATGATTCCTGGCTTCCAACGCCGCCTCCGAGAGGCACGCCAGATCCGCTCGCACGACCTCGAAGGAGAGCGCCGCGGCGGCCTCGGCGGTGTGGAGCAGGCACTGGGCGCGGTGCACCACCAGGGCGGCCTGGGCGGCGGTCAGCGCAGCACCGTTGATGATCGACAGCGCCTCCTTGGGGGTGGGCACCAGCGCGGGCAGGCCGGCCATGGCGACGTCTGCGGGCAGGCGAACCCCGTCGCGCCAGGCCTCGCCTCCGAACCGGAAGGCGACCCAGGCGGCGTGGGCGAGCTGGGCGACACCGGCGGCCCCCACCCCGCCCTGGGCGGGAATGACGGGGATGACGTCGTGCTCGAGCATGGCGAGGAAGAGGTCGGCGAGCTCCGGGCGGCACCCGGACAGGCCCGCCGCGAGCATGTTCACCCGGGTCGCGAGCAGGGCGCGCACGTGCTCACGGGGCAGGGGCTCCCCCACGGCGGCGCAGTGGCCGGCGAGGAAGCTGCGCACCCGCTCGACCGGATCCTCGGGCGCCTCGGCACCGGCCAGCCAGCGCCACTTCTCGCGCAGGGGATCCGCACCGGGGTGGCTCGCGAGCCAGGCCGCCGACTCGGCCATCCGGCGACGCGCGTCCGCGTCCAGGCGCGGCACCGCACCCTCCGCCACCGCACACAGCGCCTCAGGGGTGAGGCTGCGACCGTCGAGCACGACCACCGACACGAGACTCCCGGGACACGAAGGACCGAGCCCATACCCCGTGGGGACCCGCCGGCCGCAGGGCTGACCGGATACACACGGCGTCCGGAGGCGACCTGGCCGTACACTTTCCCCGCGTGGTGCTCGTCGATCGGGAGACGGACGAACCGATCGCCCAGGTGCCCATCCCGGTGGGCGCCACGGTGTACGACGCGTTCGAGCGCGCGGAACAGCGCCTGCCCACGCGCTGTCGCGGCAGCTCGCTGTGCGGCCTGTGCCGGGTCGAGGTCCGGGAGGGCTCGCCCCTGCCCCCAGACCCGCCCCCCGACGAGCGCGCCCTGCTCGCCCGGGTCGCGCCCCACGAACCGGACGCGCGCCTGGCCTGCCGCATGAAGCTCGACCCGCGGGACGATCGCCTGGTGGTCGCCATCGACCGCGCCCGCTGGCAGGCGGCCCGCGCCCTGGATCGCGCACGGCGAGGCTGAGGCGGAGCACGACCTCAAGTGGACCGTTCGGGTGCCGATCCCGGAGATCATGGCGCGCCCACCTTCCGACCAACTCCTCTCCCGCTTGCTGGAGAACCCGGTGACCGAAGTCACCGTGTTCGCAGGGGCCGAGCTGGTGCTGCAGTACGCGAACGGGCTGGCGCGCAGGAACCTGGGGCTCCCGGAGGACCACCACCCGAAGCTCACGTTGTACGAGCTCTTTCCCTCCCTGAATCCCGGTGCGGTCGACGCGCTGGTGAAGGCCGCCCGCAACTCCCCCGAGGGCCACTCCTTCCGCGCCCGCCAGTCTCGCCAGGATGGCACGCGCTACGCCGTCGAGGCCCACCTCGCGACCGTGCACTTCCGCGGCCGACCGGCCTGGCTGCTCACCGCCCGTGACGTCAGCACCGCCGAGCAGGCCGCCCAGGACCTCAAGGTCCAGGTCGAAGCCACGTCGACCCTGAACCAGCTGTTGCGCCTGTCCCTGACCGACTCCACCGTCGAGCAGATGCTCCAGCTGGCGGTGGAGGCCCTGGGGCAGAGCGGCTGGCTCGACACCACCCACCGGGGCGGCGCCTGGCTCCGCGACCCCGACGGCTCCTTCGTCCTGGTCGTCAACGATCGCCTGCCACGCCCGGTCCGCGAACGCATTCCGGCAGGCGACGGTCTGATCGGAGAGGCGGCCGCGTGTCGGCAGATCCTGTACCGCTCCGCCAGCGACAGCGGCGTCCGCCGGCACAGCCGCATGGTCGCCCAGGCCCGCTACGCCATCCCCGTCGTGATCGACGCGCAGACCGAGGCCGTCATCGTCCTCTACCTGCGCCACGATCACCAACCGACCGAGAGCGAGGTCCGCTACCTCACGGCCGTGTCGGCCGCGCTCTCCGGGGCCCTGCAGCAGCGTCAGACGGACAAGGCACTCCGCCAGGAAGTCGCGATCAACGCCGGGATCATGACCACGGCCGCCGACGCCATCATCCGCTCGGACGCCAAGGGCTGCATCGTGGCGTTCAACCCGGCCGCCGAGAACATGTTCGGCTGGACCGAGGCGGAGGTCGTGGGCAAGCCGCTGAAGATGCTGATGCCGGAGGAGACCGCGTCGAAGCACGACGGCTACCTGAACCGGCTGAACAGTGGCGGGGCACCCCGCATCCTGGGTCGGCAGCACGGCACGGTCGCCCAGCGTCGGGACGGCTCGACCTTCCCGATGGAGCTGTCGCTCTCCCGCCTCGCCGGGCCCGACGGCACCACGTTCACCGGGATCGTCCGTGACATCTCCGCCCGCCAGAGCCTCATCGAGGAGCTCGGCCAGGCCCGGGAGGCCGCCATCGAGGCGTCCCGCGCCAAGTCGCGCTTCCTGGCGAACGTGAGCCACGAGATCCGCACGCCGATGAACGGCATCATGGGCATGGCCGAGCACCTGCTCGCCACCGAGTCGTCGGACAGCTCCAAGGACGCCCTGCGCACCATCCTCGAGTCGTCGGAGGCGCTGCTGCGGATCCTCGACGACGTGCTGGACCTGTCCAAGGTCGAGGCCGGCCGCATGGAGCTCGACAACACCCCGGTCGCCATCGGCCAGGTGGTGCGGGATGCGGTCCGGCTCATGGAGGCCAAGGCCCGCGCCAGCGGCATCGCGCTGGACGTCGATATCGACGACAACACGCCCGACGCGGTCCTGGGCGACCCGGTGCGGCTGCGCCAGGTCGTGCTCAACCTGGTCGGCAACGCGGTCAAGTTCACCGCCGAGGGGGGCGTCCGCGTCTTCCTGACCGCCCAGGCGAAGGCAGGCCGGAGGGTCACCTTGCGGCTGGACGTCGAGGACACCGGCGTCGGCATCCCGGCGGAGACGATCGAGCAGCTCTTTCAGCCGTTCACCCAGGCGGACGTCACCACCACCCGCCGCTTCGGCGGCACTGGCCTCGGCCTGACGATCTCCCGCCAGCTGGTGGAGCTGATGGGCGGGCGCATCGAGGTCAGCTCGAAGGTGGGCGAAGGAAGTACCTTCACCGTGATCCTGCCGGTCGACCGCTGCGACAGCCCGACCGTCAGCTCGTTCGAGGAGGCGACGCTGACCCTCACCAGCCGTGGCGAGCCGCTGCGGGTGCTGGTCGTCGAGGACAACCTGGTCAACCAGCGCGTCGTCGCCCTGATGCTGGAGCGGCTGGGCGCCGTCCCGGTCGTCGCCAACAACGGCGTCGAAGCCGTCGAGGCGTGCGCGCGCGGGGCGTTCGATCTGGTGCTCATGGACCACCAGATGCCCGTCATGGACGGCCTCGAGGCGGCCAGAGCGATCCGGGCCTCCGGCAACGAGGTGCCCATCGTCGCACTCACTGCGGACGCGATGCCTTCGGACGCCCGCCTGGCCATGGCTGCTGGCATGGACGACCACATCGCCAAGCCCGTTCGGGGCCACGTGCTGTCCAAGCTGCTCCTGCGCGTCGGCCGGATGCGCAGCGCGTCCTAGATCACGGCCCCGTCGAGCACGGGCGAGAGCTCGCCGGCCGCGCGGGTGACCGCATCCACGATGATCCCGTCGCCCACGGCACGATCGAGCGCGGCAATGGCGTCGCTGGGCAGGGGTCCCGCCTCGGAGAGCACCCGGCCCACCGCGTCGAGCGCCGCCCGCGTACCCACGCCGAGGGTGATGCTTGCGTCCTCGTCGAGCCGGTGCTGCAGGGCGACGGCGGCGGTGAGCAGCTCGATGGCGACCACCTTGCGGGTGTTGCTCACCACCTCGCGGGCCCGGCGGGCGGCGGTGGTCGACATGGCGACCACGTCCTCCTGGTCTTCGCAGGTCGGGATGCTGTCCGCCGTGGCCGGCCAGGCGACCGCCCGGTTGGCGGCGACCAGCGAGGCGGCCGTGGTCTGCGGCACCATCATGCCCAGATCGGGACGGTCCGAGCGGACCAGCAGCGCGGGCAGGCGGGCGGACAAGGAGCCCGTCGTCAGGCGGTAGATCCGCCGCTCCGAGAGGGTCGCGAGCTCGCACACGGCGAGCTTGAGGTGGTCTGCGGCCATGCCCACGGGCTCGCCGTGGAACAGGCCCGCCGAGTACGCCTTGTTGGGGTGGTCGGCGTCGAGCAGGATCAGCGGGTTGTCGGTGGCCGCGTTGAGCTCGACATGGACCTGATCGGCGGCGAAGCGCACCCCGTCGCGGACCGCGCCCACCACCTGGGGCGTGCAGCGGATGGAGTAGGCGTCCTGGACCTTGTCGGGCAGGGAGTCGACCAGCGTGCTGCCGGCGAGGAGCTGGCGCAGGTCCGCCGCGCAGTCGACCGCCCCCCGGTAGGGCCGCAGTGCGTGCACGCCCGGGTGCAGGGCGCGGGTGACGCCGCGGATGGCCTCCCAGGACATGGCGGCGGCGATCTCGGCGGTGTGCACCAGCTGGGCAGCATCCCAGCACGCCAGGGCGGCGAGCGCGGTGGTCAGCTGGGCGCCGTTGGTGATCGCCAGGCCCTCCTTGGGACCGGGCACCAGCCGAGCTAGGCCGACCCGCTCCATGGCTACCGAGCCGGGCAGCCGCTCCCCGTGCAGGGTGGCCCAGCCGCTGGCCGCGACGTCCTCACCCTCGGGACCGCGGAAGATCACCAGGGCGAGGTGCGAGAGTGGAGCCAGATCGCCCGAAGATCCGCAGGAGCCCTGACTGGGCACCTCGGGCGTCACCCCGTGCTCGAGCATGGCGCAGAGGATCTCGACCAGCTCCGGGCGGCAGCCGCTGGCCCCCTTGGCGAGCGCGTTGGCCCGCAGGAGCATCATCGCCCGAACGACCTCCCCCGGCATCGGATCGCCGACGCCTGCCGCGTGGCTGCGGATGAGGTTCCACGACAGCTGCTCGCTGCGGGCGGTCGGGATGCGGATCCGCGCCAGGCTGCCGTAGCCGGTGTTGACGCCGTAGACCGCGAGGGGCTCGCCGGCGTCGTCGGTCAGCTCTCCCCGGGCGGCGGAGCGCACCCAGGCGCAGCTCTCCGCCATCTTCGCGCGCGCCTCGGCGGTCAGGGCGCAGGTCGCTCCCGCACGGGCGACGGAGGCGACGGAGGCGAGCCCGAGTTGGTGGCCATCGATGGGAACTGGCGTGTGCATGGCCGGCTTGCCTAACGCCACCGGACGCGCCCGCGCGTGCAGGTCCGGTCAGGTTCCGCAGCCGTGCGCTCCCCGACCCGATAGAGCGCAGCCATGCGGATCATCGTTCCCCTGCTCGCCCTCGTCGCCGCCTGCACCGGCTCCTCCACGACCGCGCCTCCCCCCCAGGAGCTGCCGGTCGACCACCCGGACGTCGTGATCATCACCCTCGACACGACCCGGGCGGACCGCCTCGGCTTCTACGGCGACCCCCTCGCCCGCACGCCCCACCTCGACGCCCTCGCCGAGCAGAGCGTGGTCTTCCGCGAGGCCACCACCCCGGTCCCCCTGACCCTGCCCGCCCACACCTCGCTCTTCTCGGGCTGGTACCCGGCACGCCACGGCCTGCGCGACAACGGCGGCTTCTCGGTCGACGCGAAGGTCCCCCTGCTCGCCGAGCGCCTGAAGGCGGAAGGCTACGAGACCGGGGCCTTCGTCGCTGCCTACGTCCTGGACAGCGCCTGGGGCCTGGATCGGGGCTTCGACCGGTACTTCGACGACTTCCACCCCGAGGACGTGCGCCGCGCCTCCCGCTTCGGCGCGGTGGAGCGGCCGGCTCGCGAGGGCGTCCGCGAGGCCCTGGCGTGGTGGGAGGACCCGGCCCGCGGCGAGGCGCCCAGGCTGATGTGGGTGCACCTGTTCGACGCCCACACTCCCTACGAGCCGCCGGCCGACTGGAAGGGCGACCCCTACCGCGGCGAGATCTTCGAGATGGACCGCGCCCTGCGCCCCCTGCTGCAGAGCCTGCCCGAGGATGCGCTGGTCGTCATCGCAGGCGATCACGGCGAGAACCTGTGGGACGGCGGCGAGCTGGAGCACGGCATCGTGCTGACCCGGTCCACGACCCGGGTGCCGCTGCTCATCCGGCCCCCCGGCGGCGTCGAGGGCAAGGACGCGCCGACGCCGCGCACCCTGCCCGAGCGCCCCGGCGACTGGACCCCGGTCGACGGCCTGTCCGTCGAGGGCCTCGACCTGGCCGTGGTGCCCGATGCGCCCGTCGCCGCGCGGGTCGTACAGACGCCGGTGAGCCTGGTCGACGTGGTGCCGACCGTGCTCGATCTGCTGGACCTGACCTCGGACACGACCTTCGACGGGCGCTCCCTCGCCCCCGTGCTCGCCGGGGAAGAACTGGCCGACAAGCCCGTCTACAGCGAGACCGTGGCCCCGTGGACCCACTATGGCTGGTCGCCCCAGCACGTCGCCCGCGATGGCTCGCGCCTGGCCCTGCGCGACGCCGGTGATGCCGTCTACGACCCGATCGCCGACCCCTGGTGGCAGACCCCCCTGGACGAGCCCGTGCCCGACCCGCTCGCCGCCATGCTCAAGGCAGAGAGCGTCGGCTGGGAGCACCCCGGAGGCTCGATCGACCCGGCGACCGCGAAGGCGCTGGACGTGCTCGGCTACGCGACCGCGAAGGTCGAGGCGCCCACGGAGGATCGGCCCAGCGCACGCACGCGGATCGACCGCATGAACCGGCTGCTGCTGGCCCAGGGCCGCATGGCGTCCGATCCCGAGGGCGCGCTGGCCGAGTTCGAGGCACTCACGAAGTCGGACCCGGACCTGGTGGACGCCTGGTTCTCCCTGGGCACGATGCGCTGGGGCAAGGGCGACGGCGAGGGTGCCGTGGCCGCGCTGAAGCAGGTTGTCGAGCGCGCCCCGGACCACCCGCTGGCGTGGAACAACCTCATCGTGGTGTTCCGCGAGACCGGCCGCGCCGACGAGGCTCTGCAGACCGCCCGCGACCTCGCGGCCTCCCACCCCAAGGACACCCGCTGGCACCGCCACATCGTGGACCTGCTGGGTCGCAGGGAGGCGCCGCTCGAGGTGATCGCGGCGTCCGAGGCCGGGATCGAGCAGGTCGGCGAGGATCCGTTCCTGCTGTACATGCTGGGCCTGGCGCGCCTGCAGACGGGCGATCCACCCGGCGCCATCGAGGCGCTGGAGCGCAGCAAGGCCGCCGGTACCGAGGCTCCCGACGTCTCCCTGTGGATCGGCCAGGCGCACTCCAAGCTCGGACACATCGACGAGGCCGTCGCCGCGTGGAAGGCCCAGTCCAACCGCACCCCCAACGACCCGCGCGCCCTGGTCGCAGCCGCCCTGCTGCTGGTCGAGCACGAGCGCTGCCCGGAGGCCCTGCCCCTGCTGATGACCGCGACCCAGCGCGGCGTCCGGGATCAGAGGATCAAGGCCGCATTCGAGGCGTGCGGAGGCTAGCGCTCACCGCGGCGCGAGCTCCAGCACCCACTTCAGGCTGGTGCCGCCCAGCACCTTGCCGCTGAAGTCTTCGGCCTCGCGCACGATGTCGAAGCCACCCCAGTCGAGCAGGGCCCGCAGCTCCTGGGGGTAGAACATGCGCAGGTCCAGGGCGACGGTGCGCTCATGGCCGGTGTGGTCACGGTAGATGTAGCGGACGTGGTGGGTCTGGGTCATCGGGTCGTACCAGCCCGACTCCCACGAGCGCAGCGGCCCGCCCGTGCTGGGGTCGATGAAGTCCCGCGGCTCGTAGCGCACGTTCGGATCCCGCGCGTAGAGGCTGGGATCGGGCAGGTAGAGGTCCAGCAGGAAGCGCCCCTTCGGCCGCAGTCGGGTGCGCACGCCGTCCAGCAAGGCGAGCACGTCCCGGTGGCTGCGGCAGTGGTGGATCGCGTTGAACGGCAGGAAGATCCTGTCGTAGACGCCGCGGACCTCCAGCGCGGTGAAGTCCCCCTCCGACCAGCGGATCCGACGGGCGACCTCCGGGTCCTCGGCGCGCACCTTGCGGGCCAGATCGGCGAGCATGCCGGGTGCCCGGTCGACGCCGTGCACGTGCACCCCAGCCCGGGCCAGGGGCAGGGTGATCCGCCCGTTCCCGCAGCCGAGCTCGAGCACCGGGCCGTCGCCCGCCAGCGCCTGCTCGACGTAGTAGACGACATCATCGTCCTGGTGTGCATACTCCAGGTCGTACAGCGACGGGTCCTGGTACAGATCGTGCTCGGCCATGCCGCTCGTTACCCTGCTGCCTTCGTCCGCGCCCCGAGTGCCCATGACCTTCCGTCCCGCCGCGACCCTGTTCACCCTCGCCCTCGCCGGGTGCACCGGGTCCCTCTCCAGCGCGCCGTCCTCCGTCCCCACCGAGGCAACCGACGCGCCCGAGCCAGCCGGCCCGGTCCTCCACTCACCCAGCTCGCCCGCACAGCTGGCCGCCCTGCCCTGGCGCTCCGCATGGCCCGCCGGCGAGGGCGTGGTCGCGGACACGGATGCTGCCGGCCGTCTGCTCACCCCCGAGGAGAGCGTCGCGGTGAGTCCCGGGGCCCAGTGCGGCAGCCTCCACCACTTCCCTGCACAGGGCAAGCTGTGGGTGCCCGCTGGGGATCCGATCGCCTACGAGAAGGCGCCCGCGGTCAGCGCGGCCCTGGTCGAGCGCTCGGCTGCAATGAAGCATGAACCGAAACGCGGCACGGGCGAACTGCTTGGCAATCTGCAAGGTGATTTCCTGACCGCCTGCCTGCTCGGTGACGATATTCTTAAACAGAATTCTCATTGCATCGTAATCGGCTTTGAGCGTGATGGTCGGGTTGCCATGATGCACATTCACATGTTCGTTAAGCGCAAAAAGCATCGTGCTTCGGGCCTGAGGGATGGTTAACTGACTCATGCTCCCGAGAATCTGCTCGATGACCACCTGATCCGGCTCATTGAAAAACACATTCTGCAAGAGTGTCAGAATCATCACCTGTGAAGGATTGTCGAGTTTGGCACCAAGCTTGCCAGCAGCCTGGGCTGC
>CALATR010000701.1 GCA_937891875.1 uncultured Pseudomonadota bacterium
CCAGCGCTACGCGCTGGCAGCCTTCTTCTTCCCCTTTGCACTCTCGTCGGCGGAGGTGGTCTCCTCGCTCGCCGGCTCGACCGGCTGGGCCATCTTGCGGTAATACCTGGCTTTTCGGGGATTGGCAATCACGACGAGGTGGGGCAACGAATCCTTGGCGCTCATGAGGAACTCCTATGGGCTCACACTTCCAGGCGTCGGTCGGGCGCAGGCCCGGCAACCGGCTCGGTCCCAGGTGGGACGTGGAAGAGGGCTGACTCCTTCGAGGGGTGCAAGGGGGAGGGGAGATCATCGGCTCCACGACAGGATCGATGATCTACAGACAGCATGATCGGTGCAGCAAGCAGCTGCAAGTTGCTTGTGTCTGTTCCCGGCAAACCTTCGATCTCGCTTCGCCGATCTCGCTGTCACGGGCATTACAGCGTGGCGCGGGCATGCAACGCTGGGACTGAGGTACCATTCAGTGCGCCGTTTGCAGTGCAGGCACACGATGTCAGGACCTCAAAGACGCCCCCGGGTTGGCCTCAGCCGCGCCGGCGTCGTCGCCAGCCCAGGACCAGTCCGAGCAGCGCCAGCGGAGCGAGGCCGGACGGCGAGGCGCCCGTCGAGCACCCGCACCCCGGCAGGAGCGGGGGGTCGTACTCGCAGAACGGTGGCGGGGCGAAGCCTTCATCGACGAACTCGGCGAACGACTGCTTCGTGTCCCAGGCCTCGAGGCTGTCGTAGGCCGCGCCAAACTCGCGCTCGAGCCAGAGGTCGTGCAGCTCCGGGTCGATGCCCCACTGGACCCACGCTTCGGCACGGTGCTTGCCCGGACCGTTCAGCCGGACGGTCGTCTCGTACTCGCCGAACCGCTCGGTGGGCTTCTGGCACGGCAGCCGCTCGGCCATCTCACGCAGGTCCACCTTGGCAGCCTCGAAGGGCACCCCGTGGATCACGCGGCCGGCGTCGTCGCGGGCGACGCCGCGCACGACCTCCAGCAGGGTGGGCTCGCGAAAGCCATGCATCCAGGAGGGATAGTCGCCGCTGACGTCCCGAGGGAAGGCGGGAGAGGACCAGGCCACGACCTCGAACTCGGCGATGTCGTCTTCGCTCGCGCCGATGAGGGTGAGCAGCTCCTGCCGACCGGCGCTGGTCTGGATCCCGAGGGTCAGGTGCCCGCCCTCGACTGCGTGCAGGAGCCAACCGCCCGCGCGATTGCCGGCGTCGTCCGGTGCGACCAGCGTGTGGCCCTCCACCTCGACGAAGAGGTGCTCCGGCTCGAGCAGGACGGGCAGTCCGCGCGCGGTGACGCCGGCCAGCGGGAGGTCGTACCAGGAGTGGTCACCCGGCCAGACGTGCCAGTCCCCGGCTTCGTACCGCCCGAGGTCCGTCGGCAGCGGCTGACCGGTGGCGCTGATCGCGTCGTGCTCCGGGAGGACCTGGAGATTGTCCCGGGAGTCGAGCTCGAGCTCCTCCAGCGGGACCACCTCCACCTGCAGCCAGCCGGGGTACGACGTGTCGGCGAACGGCGTGACACCCGGCCGGTCCAGGACCCCGAACACGATCTCCGCCGTTCCGACCTCGGGAAACTCGAGGCAGAACTGGCCGTCCATGCGGACCGGGCCGTGGAGGAACACGTCGCTGCGGGCGTCCTCGGCGAGGAGTCGCTTCAGGTGCTCCGCGGCACTGCACAGGCGCGCTCCGACCGGCACCGCCACGTGGTGTCGCGTCGTGGGCCTCGGCACCGCCAGGCTGGTGAACGACAGCCCACCGACGCTGGTCCTGGTGGTCGCACACGTCGCGGGTACCACGCCGAGTGCCGTCGCCACGACGATGCTCGCCGGCCCCATCAGCTGCACGTTCGCCTCCCGCCCGTCGGTGTGCCGAGCGGTGAGACCCTTCAGCCCGTCTTGCGCTCCAGCAGGATCACCTTCTCATTGTCCCGCTTCTTCTTGCTGATCCGAAGGACGCCAGGCACGTCGTAGAAGCCCGGCGCCACCACCTCGTAGTCGACGCTCATCCAGGCCTTGAGCGGAAAGGCCACCCCGTTCCACTGCAACGAGGCGATCTCGACGCAGCCGGTGCTGTCGATCTTGAATGCGTTCTCGGCGTCCTTGGCGATCTCGAGCTCGCTCGACCACACCAGCACGTGGCCGCGCTTGGGGCTGCCCCCGGCCCCGTCCTCGAGGCAGAAGGTGATGGTCCGGTCCTTCGCCTGGGCGGCGGCGGGCACGAGGAGCAGGGCGAGCAGGAGCGCGCGGCGCACGGGGCCTCCGTTCGGGGCCCGACGGTAGCACCATCAGTCGCCGTGGGCTGGGACCTTGGGCCGGCGCAGGGTCCACGACCAGAATCGCGTCACCAGCGGGGCGGGCCCCTCGTCGGTGAGGGGCACGGCGCGCAGGCCTTCGACCGAGAACGGAAGGTGGGCGCGCAGGGCCTCGACCGACCAGGTGCGGGCGGGCAGGCGCAGGCCGCGGCTGTGGGCGAGGGCGCGGACGGCCTCCCAGGAGGGTCGGCTCACCTGCTGCACGGTCAGGTCCATGCCAAGCAGCTCGGCGAGGGGCTCGATGCTGACCGACAGACCGTGATGGCGGGCGATCGCGGCGAGGTGGTCGACCTGGATGGCGACCTCGGGGTGGTCGAGCTGCACCGCCTCCTGGGGGGGCTCGTCCAGCACGCCGAACTCGGAGAGCCAGGCCGCACCTCCAGGGCGGAGCACCCGGGCGATCTCGGCGACCAGGTGAAATGCGCCGAGGTTGACCCAGGTGCGGCCTGCAAAGGGGGTGATCCGGGCGGCGTGGAGCAGGGCGAGGGCCTCCCGCGCGGCGTCGGAGTCGGGTGCGGCCGGGTCGACGGGCACGGCCTGGAGATCGGCGATGACCTCGTTGCTGACGAGGAGATCGACCGAGCCGTCGCGCAGGGGCAGGCGGGTGCCGTCGGCGAGGATGCCGTGGCCGTGGGGCACCCGTCGGGCCTGGGTCCGCAGCAGCTCGGGGGAGAGGTCCGCGCGGAGATAGTGGAGCTTCGACGGTCCGTGTTCCTGCCAGGCCGCGGCGAGCTCGCCGGTGCCGCAGCCGACCTCGACCAGGAGCCCGCCCTCGGGCACGAGGCCGCGACGGGTGAGCGCATCGCGCAGGGCGGCGCCGTAGCGGAGGCCGCCGAGGGCAGGGTGGGGCAGGCCGAGGCCGTGAGCGACTGTGGTCTCGCGGTCGTCGAAGTGGGTCTCGCCGTCGTCGATCCCGTGCAGGTGGTACCAGGTCAGGGTCGTCTCGCCGGCAGGTCCGGTGAGGTGGGGTGGGCGGGCGTTGGGCGGCCGGGGCACGTCGACGAGCCGCTCCAGGCCCAGATCGCGCGGTCGGGGCGGGGTCGGGCGCAGCTGCAGGGCCTGGACCTCGGGGGTCGTGAGCAGGGCGCAGAGGGACTGGGCGGTGAGCAGGTCCACGCCGGCACGATCGGCGACCTCGGACAGGGGCCGGGCGTCGTTGATGTGCTGCCAGACCCGATGGGCCGCGGGGGAGAGCTGCAGCGCGCGGTAGCCGTAGCCGCCGGGGCCGCGGAAGCCGGGCACGGGGAGCCACAGGGCGGCCTCGTCGGGCAGGGTCAGCACCAGGCGCGAGCGGCACGGGATCAGCGCGTCCCACGGTGGCCGGGGGCTGCTGCGCAGGAGGTGGAGGCGATCGAGGCGGTCGCGCACGGGCTTCAGCCGGGGATCGCCTGGGTGGGCGCACAGGCGGGCGACCGTGCCGTGGTGCAGGCGCACGTGGCGACCGGTGACGGGGTGCCACAGCACCAGGTCGTCACCATCGCGCCACTGGCGCACACCCAGCTGGAAGACGTCGTCGGGGGCGGGCTCGGTCATGGGCGCAGGCTACAGCCGGCGCTTGGGCACGTCCTCGCCACCGGAGTCTGGATCCTCGACAGTGTCGTCCGAAGCATGATCTTCGTCGATCGATGCGCCGGTGCCCGACACCGGGGGCGTGGGGAGCGGGCCGCCCAGCAGGTCCTTCTTGCCCGCCGCCGCCGCGCCGTCCCCGGACGCCTCGCGCTCGGCCTGGCGGCGCTTCAGCCGGTCGAGCTCCACCCGGGCCTGGGCCTCGCGCTCCGGATCCCGGCCGCTCGCCTTGGCCCGCGCCCGCGCCGCCGCCTCGAGTGCGGCGTTGGTCCGCTCCTCCGGGGTGCCGACCGTGGTGAGCATCGCCTCCTGGGCTGCCATGCGGCGATCGATCTCCTGCTGGGTCGCCTCGGCGCGGCGGGTCATCTCCTCGCCCCACGCCTGGGCCTTCTTGCGCGCGTCCTCGACGATCGCCTCGTGCTTGGCCCGCAGGCGCTCCGCCTCGGCGATCGCTTCGGCGGCGGCCTGCTCGGGGTCGGTCGGGTCGCCCTGCTGCTCCAGCACCTCGCGGGCCAGCTCGGCGGCGGACTTCTCGTAGGCGCGCTGGCGCAGGAGCTCCCGCGCGCGGGCCATGCGCGCCTGGTGCGAGTCCAGCGCCTGCTCGGACAGGCCCTGTCCCTGGCGTTCCTTCGCGCGGTCGAGGGCAGCCTGGGCCCGGGCCATCGGGTCGTCAGCCGCGCCGACGCCGACGAACGCGGACGCACCAGGGGGCGTGGCGTCCGCCGCCTCCTGAGTCATGCGGGCGATACGCTCGCGGGCGGCGCGGCGGGCGTCCTCGTGAGGATCGCTGGTGGCGCCCGATGCGATGCGGGCCGCCTTGGCCTTGTCGAGCACCCGAGCCGCGTCGGCGAAGGGATCGCCGTGGGGAGTCTGGGCAGGCGCCTGCGCACCTTCGGTCGGATCCGCGGAGAGATCCGGAAGGACCGGAGCCTTTGGCGTCGCGAACATCGCCTCTTCGGCGATCCGGGCCGCCCGCGCGCGGGCCTGGGCGCGCACGTCGTCCAGCTCCCGGTCCTTGGCGGTCAGGGACGTGCCCCGCAGCTCGGCCGCCCGGGCGAGGGCACGCTCGGCGGCGGCGAGGCCCATGGGATCGTCCGACAGACCGACCGCTTCGTCCGGATCGGGCTCGACCGGCGGTGCGTCCTCGTCCGCCGCGGCGATCCGCGCCGCCCGGGCCCTGGCGAGGGCGGCCATGGCCGGGTCCTCCATGAGCGGGTCGCCGTGGGGCGGGGTGGTGTCTCCGGCGTCGGGCTCGCCGAGCTCGTCGTCGATGAAGGAGCTGACCGTCTCCACCGAGCGCGACGGCGGCGCCTCGACCACCGACTCCTCGGGGGCCAGGGTGGGCCGCTCGGGGCTCGCCTCGGTCTCGACGTCGATCGAGCCCGCGTCCGCCGCTGCGGCGGCCGCGAGCGCCTCCAGCTCGTCCTCCAGGCTGACCGCCTCCTGCTGGCCGCGCAGCGCCTGCGCCTTCTGGAGCGTCTTGCGCGCCTCGTCGAGCAGGGGATCGCCGCCGGCCTTGAGCGCGGCCTTCATCCGAGCGAGCTCCTCCTGGGCCTTCGCCTTGCGCTCGGCGGCGGCTGCGGCGGCCGCCTCGTCCTCGTCCTCGTCCTCGTCGACCACGATGGTGCTGCGCGCCCGCTTGAAGGCCGCCTCGCCCTCTTCGGCGTAGCGGTCGGTCCAGTGCGCCTCGGGGGTGGTGGAGGGCAGCCCGGACGCCTCCCGCCGAGCCTCGGCGCTCGCCGCCTCCTGCCCGACCCAGCCCTCGGCCGAGTCCAGGGCCGAGTCGACGGCCTGTCGGGCGCGGCGGCCCGCCTCGTCGAACACCGCCTTGGCGGCGTGCTTTGCCGCAGCCTTGGCGATCTCGTCCTTCGCCTTGTCGACCAGGCCCTTGTCGTCGTCTGCAGCCACCGGTCCTCCGCGTCAGCCGGGCAGGGAGCGCACGTCGTCTGCGTCGGGCACCCACACCATCCGTACGTGGGGCCCTACCCCGGGTATTTCGAACTCGCCTCCCACGCGCTGCCAGCCATGCTTGTCGTAGAAGCCCGCCGCGCTGATCCGGGCGTTGCACCACAGGGGCTCGGCGAGCTCGAGCTGCACGGCCGTCAGCATGGCGGCGCCGATGCCCTTTCCGCGTACCGACGGCACGGTCGCCATGCCGCGGAGCTGGCGCACGGGCACCTGACCGGTCGGCAGGGTGGCGGTGCGATCGGGGAACTCGGCCTGCATGACCGACACCACTCCGACCACGTCATCGCCGAGCTTGGCGACCCAGTGGCGGGTGGTGGCGTGGTCGTCTCCGTCGAAGATCGCGGTGGCGCGCGGACGACCCTCGCGCAGGACCGCGTGGCGCACGTCGATGACCTCGGCCGGAACGGCGCGCCGGACGGTGGCGCCCTCGATCGCGCGCTGGGCGGCGGTCAGGGGGGCGCGGGCGAAGCCACCCACCAGCGCCTGGACCAGCCCGGACACCGCTTGCAGGATCGCCTGGAAGACCCGCTCGATGACATTCATGGCGCGAGCCTACCCCCCGGGGTCGTACGCTGCGAGTGGCACGCGGACTGCAGCGCGTGGTGGTGGAGGTCTCCATGCGCACAGTCCCCCTGTTGCTCGTCGTGCTGCTGGTCGGTTGCCCCAAGCAGACCGCGTCCACGACCGAGTCCGCCGCGTCCCAGGGCTCCCAGGTCTCGGTCGGCGAGGGGCAGAGCGAGATGCACGACCGCCTCGAGCAGCTGACCGGCGCCCGGGATGCGCTGGTCGCCGGCGACGCGGACGGAGCGCGGGCCGTGATGCGCACGCTGTCCGAGGAGACGTCGCCCGGGCTCGCTCCGGAGGGCTGGCAGGCGCCGCTCCAGGACCTGGTCGAGGCGGCGGTCACCGGGTCCGAGGCCAACACCAGCGAGGAGGTCGGCGCGGCGATCGCCGAGGCGGGGCGCGCGTGCGGCAGCTGTCATCGGGCTGCCGGCTTGGGGCCCTACTTCCTCGATGTTCCCGTGCCTGCGGAGGACGACGTCATGGGCCGCCACGTCTGGGCGGCCGACCGCATGTGGGAGAGCCTGGTCGGCGCGAACGATGGCGCGTGGGTGCGTGCGCGCGACGTGCTCGGCCCGGTCGACGAGCGCGCCACCCACCTCTACGATGACGTGCCGCTCGCGGTCCGCGCCGAGGCGGCCCAGTACCGCAGCCGGCTGCACGGGCTCGCCGAGGCCGGGGTCACTGGGGGAGACTCCGAGCGCGCGTCCATCTACGGCGGCGTGCTCGAGACCTGTGTGGGATGCCACAGCCTCCTGGGTGGCGGCCCGCACGCCGAGCCCGAGGGGGACGCCCCGTAGCCCCCACCACGGGGAATCCGCAGCGCGTGCGTACGGGTGCAGTACGATGGCCGGCCGGAGGTGGGCCGATGCGCTCGTGTGTGCTCGCTCTCGCCCTGTCGATGTCGGCGCTGACCGCGCAGGCACAGGACGAGGCTGCTGATCCCTTCGCCCCGCTCGAGGCGCGGGGCACTGCACCGGTGGAGCCCGCGCCGGAGCTCGCCAAGGTGAAGGTCGTGCTGGCGAATGCGCGGGTGATGACCGCGGAAGGGCAGGACTGGCCGCGGGGCTACGTCGTGCTCGACAACGGCGTCATCACCGCGCTGGGCGAGGGCGATGCCCCCCAGGTGGAGGGGGCGTCGGTGCTCGACCTCTCCGGTCAGGTCGTCACCCCGGGGATCATCGACACCCACTCCCACCTGGGCGTGTACCCGTCCCCGGGCGCCAAGGCGCACAGCGACGGCAACGAGATGACGAACCCCACCACCGGCGGCGTGTGGGCGGAGCACTCGGTGTGGCCCCAGGACCCGGGCCTGCTCCGCGCCGCGGCGGCAGGATCCACTTGGAGGGCGAGGACGGCGGCGAGC
>CALATR010000702.1 GCA_937891875.1 uncultured Pseudomonadota bacterium
CCTCGAGAGGGCCGGCGGGTCCGATCTGGAACTCCCACTGGCCGGGCATGACCTCGGCGTTCACCCCGGAGAGCTTCAGGCCGGCGGCGAGGCAGGCGCGCATGTGCTCCTCGACGATCGGGCGACCGAAGACCTCGTCGGAGCCGACGCCGCAGTAGAACGGACCCTGGGGTGCGGGGTAGCCGCGCTCCGGCCAGCCGAGGGGACGGCCGTCCTGGAACATCGTGTACTCCTGCTCCATGCCGTACCAGGCCTCCTGGTCGGCGTGGCGCTCGGCCACCTCGCGCAGGGGGGCGCGGGTGTTGGTGGAGTGCGGCTGGTCGTTGGCGTCGTAGACCTCGCACAGGACGAGCTTCGCGTCGCCGCCGCGGATGGGGTCGTCGCAGACGAAGACGGGCTTGAGGATGCAGTCCGACTCGTGGCCGACGGCCTGGTTGGTCGAGGAGCCGTCGAAGCCCCAGTCGGGGAGCTCGGTGGTGCCGTCTTCGACGATCTTGGTCTTGGAACGCAGGGTCTTGGTCGGGCGACTGCCGTCGACCCAGATGTACTCGGCCTGGAAGGACATGGGAACTCCAATGGAGTGGGGGGCGGATGGAAGGACAAAGGGGACTGCCGCGGCAGCCATGATGCTGATGGCCCAAACACGAAAAGGACCGTCCTCGACGGACGATCCACGTGGTTGAGGGCCGACTTCCTGGACCTAGAAGTCGTCCCTTCGGACGTATTGCTCCTCCAGCGTGTCCGCGACGGCGGCCACACGGCTCACGACGAGGTCGAAGTCGTCGAGGTGGAGGTGCTCGAGCAGCATGTTGTAGACCGCGAGGTAGACGTCGCCGGAGAGCGCCACGGTGGCGAGGGGAAGCTCGCTGTTCTTCTTGAGCAGGGTCTCGGCGTCGATGTCGTCCTTGCGCGCGAAGGGCGACTTGAACTCGACCATGTCCTTGCCGAACGCCTCGAACCGCCGGATCACGATCTTCTGCTTGCGCCCGTCTCCGTACACCCAGACCATCGACATCATCGAGGGCTGGTCGTCCTCGAGGGTGTACTTGCCGCGGGTGTACTCCTGAAGCTGGGTCCAGCTGGGCATCTGTGGGGCTCCAAGCAGGTGTTTGGCCTAGAAGCGGTCGCTCCCGCTGCGGCCTTCGAGTACGTCGGCGAGGAGGCTAACCCGCGTCAGCATCCGCACCACTGCCTCTTCCGACAGGTCCTCGAGGGCGTCCTTCTGGGCGACGACCAGGTAGCGCCCGTGCAGGGCGACCGCACCCACCGGCAGGCGGAGCGACTCGACCAGCAGGGACTCGGCGTCGTAGTCGCCGATCTCACCGAACGCGCTGCGGAACTCGACCATGGTCGTACCGAAGGCGCGGTAGCGGGAGAGCATGACCCGCTGGGCCCGGCGCTGGCCCTCGGCGCTGTCTCGCGAGATGGTGACGGCGAGCTCGTCCTCCTGGTCGACGTCCAGGCCGAACTCCTCCTGGAGGCGGGTGCGCAGGGCTTCCCAGTCGGCCATCGGTCTCCTCGGGGGCGAGCGGCTCGGGAGCATCTCGAACCGCAGTCGGTCTAATCGGCGATCCGGGCCTGCGACAGGTACGCCATCAGGCGGAGGAGGGCGCGGAGCTCTTCGAGCCGGGCGGCGACGGCGGCCGGGGAGAGGTGCAGCTCGCCGACGAGGTCCATGGTCGGAGCCTACCTCGGCGTCAGCGCCGCCGCCGCGCCCACAGCAGCACCACCAGAGGCAGGAACGCGATCCCCAGCGGGGCGCTGCTGGACTGGCAGCCGCAGCCCCGACCGTCGCCGATGCGGGTGCGCGGGTCGGCGACGAGGCCGTCCGTGTCGATGTCCCCGGTGTCCCCGGTGTCGCCCGGGTCGGTGATGTCGGGCGGGGTGTAGTCGGGGGCGAGGGCGCCGAGCACGCGGACGGCGACCTCCCCGCGCAGGTCGTCGCCCCGTCCGGCGCCGCCGTGGATCGCCTCGAAGGGCACGCCGAACATGGCGACCCGATCGCCGAGTGCTGCCGCGGTGCCGCCGGTCCCGTAGGTGGCGATCACCTCGCGGTCGGTCTGCAGGACGTCGGGCCACTCGACCGGGTAGGGCGCATCCTGGGCGGTGAACGCCAGGTCCAGGCCGGCGAGCAGCCCGACACCCGCGGCCGCTTCCGTGCCGGCGTCGTCGTCGGCGAGCCCAGCGCCGAGCACGTCCGCGGCGAACGCCTTGTCCGACGCGCTGCCCTTCTCGTCCAGGTCCCACAGGACCTCGGCGCCGCTCACCCACAGGGCGCCGCCGCCCTCCCAGTAGCTGCGCAGGGCCTGCTGCTGGGCCGTGCTCACGGTCTCGTCGACCGTGCTCTCCTCGCCGGTCGCCCAGATGACGACCCGGTAGCGCGACAGGTCGAGATCCTCGATGGCCTCGTCACTGACGCTGTCGAACGGCCAGCCCGCCGCGGAGACCGCCCGTCCGTGGGGCACGGCGATGTCGCCCGGGTTGATGCGCCAGGTGCGCATGCGCCGCACCGAGCCGATCTGCCACTCGGCGTCCTCCCACTCCAGCTGGCCGGTCTCGAACCGGTCGAACGCGTCGACGATGAGGACGGCGGGCTCGCCATCGGGGCTGCGCAGGGCGCCGACCGCCTCCGACGCGAAGGACAGCCCGCCCTCGTTGGTCGCGACCACTCGGGCGAAGATCCTCTTTCCAGGCTCGGTATCGAGCGTCGTGCGCGTGCCGGTGACGGCGAAGCCCTCGTCCCAGGCGAGGCCGTCGGGGGACGTCTGCACGAGGTAGCCGGTGGGCGCGTCGCCGTAGGGGGCGCCGGTGGGGCCGGGTGCCCAGGAGAGCTCGAGCTGGCCGCCGTCTCCGTGCACGAGCGACAGCGAGACGGGCGGCTCGGGCAGGTAGTGCGGGGTCTCACCGTCGCGCTCGGCGAAGTAGCGGACGATGCCGCGGTACATCGCCCGCGAGGCGTCCAGCCGGAAGCCCGGGTGCTTCAGGTAGGTGATGTCGGTGGCGTTGTCGTGGAAGGCGAGCTCCACGAGCACCGCGGGCATCTCGTTGTTGTGGCCCGGATTCACCTCGGCAAACGCCGCCTTCTTCACACCGCGGTCCAGCCATCCGGGCTCCCAGTTGCGCTGGAAGCTGTCGACCATCTCCTCCTGCACCGCCCAGGCGAGGTCCTCGGACCCGGCGTACGCGGCCCCCTGGCTGCCCTCGTAGACGTAGGTGACAGTGCCCCGCGCCGAGCCGTTGGCGGTCGCGTTGCTGTGCCACGACAGGTAGACCGCGTCTTCGCCGCTCGGGTGCTCCCAGTCCGCCCAGCGCGACCGGGAGGGCGGGTCGGAGCCGTCGTTGTCGTCGTTGTACGGGTCGTACACCGAGGCGGGGGCGCCGTTGTACTGGGTGCCGTGGATCGCCGCCTCCTCCCAGCGCGGGCGGTCGGTGACCCGGCCGTTGCGCTCGACCACGCCGAGTCCGCCGCCGATGCGCACGGCGTCGACCGACAGGGTGGCTCCTCGGTCGGACGAGTCGGCGATGAGCTCGACCTTCAGGGGGGAGTCCCCGGACAGCCACAGCTGCTCGACGTACTGCCAGGTGGAGCCGTGCACGCGCTGGTCGTAGGTGCGGTCGATGACCCCGCCCGGATGGGTGATCCGGTAGTGGGCGTCCGACGCGTTGCCAGGGTCGGAGTCCCAGGAGACGTAGACGGCGTAGACGCCATCCTCGGGGGCCTGCAGGCTCCAGGTGGCGGTCGCGCCCGAGCTGGCGTCGACCACCCGGGTGCCGCCGCTGCGGAAGGGGTTGACGCCGTAGGGGTAGGTGGACCGGCGGCCCCACCCGGCGGCCCCGTCGCTGAAGCTGCCGGACTCGGTGTACCCGGCCTCCCCGTCGTCCACGATCACCGCGTTGGGCTGGTGGTCGCGCTCCTTGGCGGTGAACACGGCAGCGCCCGAGTTCTCCAGGTAGATGGCCAGGAACTGGTTGAGTGCCTCCGGGTTGTGGAAGTCCTCGACCGTGTCGAAGAGGTTGCCGCGCTGGGTGGTGTAGCGACCGAGCGTCTCCGCCCAGTGCAGGCCGTGGCACTGGGACAGGTAGATGGCCTTGCCCGACAGCGCGCCATCGGCGGCGCCGGGGTGGTCGACCGGGCGTCCGCGGAGCGCCTGCTCCTTCTCCGGCACCGGCGGAGGCGGGGGCAGGAGGTCCTCCAGGCGGGTCAGGCCATGGGGGCCGTCCACCAGCGGATCGACGACCAGGGTGTCCGCCGGCGCGCGGGCAGCGAGGGCCTCCAGCGTCAGCGCGATCTCGTCTGCGGTCGGAGGCACGTCGGGACGGGGCAGCACCGGGCGCCAGGCGCCGTCGGCCGCGACCGGAGCCAGCACCACCTGGGGCGCGTCGACGTCCCACAGCGGCTCGGGGGCGGCGATGCCCACCGGGACGACGTCGTCGGGGGGGACGTCCTCCTTGTCCGGCTCGGCACCGTGGGCGGGCAGGGCGATCAGCGCGAGCAGGGAGAGGAGGCGCATGGTGTCCCCGAAAAACGACAGGTGCGTCAGAAAGGGGCGGCGATGTACCTCGGACTTCGAGGGTTGTCGAGGGTGACCGCCCGCTGCGGCGGCCACCCGCGTCTGTTCACCAGCGGTCCGTCTTGTGGGAGCGGACCATCTTGGTGAACGCCTTGGACTCGGCGCGCATCCGAGCCTGGCGCTGGCGCTTCTCCTGCCAGGCCACCTCCCGACCGAGCTTGCGCCAGGCGGCGAGGCGCACCTCGGACAGGCTGCCGTCCTCGATGGCCTCGACGACCGCACAGCCGGGCTCGCTGTCGTGTCCGCAGTCGCGGAACTGGCAGCGCTCGGCGAGGGCGACGATGTCGCTGAACGCCTCGTCGAGTCCGTCGCCGTCCCACAGCGCGAGCTGTCGCAGGCCCGGGCTGTCGAGGATCACGCCGCCACCGGGGAGCACGATCAGCTCCCGCCGGGTGGTGGTGTGCTTGCCCCGGTCGTCAGACTCGCGCTGGGCCCGTACTTCCTGGCGTTCTTCGCCGAGGAGGGCGTTGACGAGCGACGACTTGCCGACGCCCGAGGTGCCCAGGAGCACGCCGGTGCGACCCGGTCCGAGGAAGCGCTGCAGGTCCTCGATGCCGAGGTCGAGGGTGGCGCTGGTCACGACGACGGGTACGCCGGGCAGGCTGGCGTCGAGCTGGCGCAGGTAGCGGCCCTGGCCGGCCAGATCGAGGTCGGCCTTGGTGAGCACGGTCACCACCTCGACGCCGCTGCTGGCGACGGCGGCGTGCAGGCGGATGAGGCGCTTGTCGTTGAAGTCGCGGTTCATGGACGTCACCAGGAACGCCACGTCGACGTTGGCGGCCAGCAGCTGCTCGTCGACGGATGCGGACGCGGACTGGCGGCGCAGCACGCTCCGGCGCTCGAGCACGCGCAGCACGGCCTCGCCATCGTGGGTGACGAAGTCGCCGGTGGTGACGGACATCTCGCCGGGCACGCGCAGGCGGACGTCGCCGGGCAGCACGTCGACGGCGCCGCGGTGGGTGGTCATGACCCGGGCGAGCTGCTCGCCGGGAGAGATGGAGTGAAGGCGCTCGGGGCTTCCGCCGAGCTGGAGCAGGGTGTCGGAGTCCAAGGGACCCTCCC
>CALATR010000703.1 GCA_937891875.1 uncultured Pseudomonadota bacterium
CCGTCCTCCATCGCTGGCGTCAGCTTCCACAAGCGGCGGTCGGAGAGCGCGACTCGGCAGGCGAGCAGCGCGGCCAGCAGGGCTTCGCCGTCCTGGAGGCGCTCGGCGGGGTTGCGGCGGGTACAGCGATCGATGGTCCAGCTGATCGCCCGAGGGACCTGCACGGGCGGCTGCAGGCTCGCGGGGTCGGGCACCTCCCCCGACGCCTGGGCAGCCAGGGTCTCGATGGCGCGGTCGCGGCGGAAGGGGTGCTGGCCGGTGAGCAGCTCGAAGAAGATCACACCCATCGCGTACACGTCACCGCGGGCATCGCCGCGCTCCCCCTCGATGCGCTCGGGAGCCATGTAGCCGGGGGTGCCGTAGGGCGCGCCGCCGGCGGTCGTGTCGAGGGTGGAGTCGGCGAACCGGGCGCTGCCGAAGTCGACCATACGAGCGAAGTCGCGCCCGTCGACGTGGTCGATGATGATCCGGCTCGGGCTCAGGTCCCGGTGGTACACCTCGCGGACGTGGGCGTAGGCGAGCCCGGACGCGATGTCCGTCACCAGGGTCAGCGCGTCGGACGGGCTCCAGCGGGTGCCGACCCGGTCGGCGAGCAGCTCGCCGTCGATCCACGCCGTGACCAGGAAGAGCCAGCCCTGCCAGACGCCGTGGTCGTAGACGTCGACGCACGCGGGGTGGTTCAGCCGCCCCAGCGCCTCGGCCTCCCGCTGGAAGCGTCGCTCCAGCGCCGCGTCATCGCCTTGCGGGACCAGCTTGACCACCACCTGGCGGCGCAGCGGGTGCTGGGTCGCACGCCACACCTGCACGCCGTGCCTGTTCTCGAGCAACGTCTCGAGCAGGTAGCGATCGTCAACGCGCTGTCCGGCGGTCACGGGAGCCATCGCCCCAGTGTAGGCCGGATGCCGTGCTACACGCCCTCGAACGCCGAGAGTGGCGTTACATCCTGGGCCGCGCACGAGGCGCGGTAGGTGTTCTCCATGAGCATGGCGATGGTCATGGGCCCGACGCCGCCCGGCACCGGGGTCAACCAGCCGGCGACCTCGACGACCTCTTCGTAGGCGACGTCACCGACCAGGCGACCATCGTCGAGGCGGTTCATGCCCACATCGACCACCGCGGCACCGGGCTTGACCCAGCTCCCACGGACCAGCTCGGCGACGCCCACCGCGGCGACCACGACGTCGGCGGCGCGCACGTGAGCCTCGAGGTCCCCGGTGCGGCTGTGGCAGACGGTGACGGTGCAGTTGGCCTGCTCGAGCAGCATGGCCATCGGTCGACCAACGATGTTGGAGCGGCCGATGACCACCGCCTCCTTGCCGGACAGGGGCACGTCCGCGTCGGCGAGGAGCTTCATGACGCCCAGCGGGGTGCAGGCGACCAGGTTGGCGCGGCCCTGGGAGAGCAGGCCGGTGTTGGGCGGCGTGAAGCCATCCACGTCCTTGCCCACCGGGATCCGGTCCATGACGGCGTTCGCGTCGAGCCCGCGGGGCAGCGGCATCTGGACGAGGATGCCGTCCACGGCGGGGTCCTCGGCCAGCGCGTCGACCACATCGTGCAGGATCCGCTGGGTGGTGTCGGCGGGCAGGTCGATCTGCTCGTGGACGAACCCGATCCGACCGGCCACGACGCCCTTCCGGTTGACGTAGACCTGACTCGCCGGATCCGCACCCACGAGCACGACGGCGAGGCCCGGGCGGCGAGGCAGGCGGGCCGCCCGGCGCTTCAGGTCCTTGTTCATGCGCTTGGACAGCGCGCGACCGTCGAGCTCGATGGCGGGCATCTCAGGAGTCCGAGGAGGCGCTGGAGGACGACGAGGACTCGCTGGAGCTGCTGCTGGACCCGCCCTCGGAGCTGCTCGAGCCCCCATCGGAGCCACCCGAGGTGCCGGAAGGACCGGACGACTTCAGGCCATAGTGGTCCTTGTACCAGCCCGATCCCTTGAGCACGAAGGCGCTGGCGGACACCTTCTTGCGCACGTCCTCCGCCCCGCACTCGGGGCAGGGCGGGGCGTCGGCGCCCACCTTCTGGAGCTTCTCGAACTGGTGACCACAGGTGGGGCAGCCGTACTCGTAGATCGGCATGGGGTCCTCCATGGGCGCTCGATATAGGGACCACCGCGGTGGGGAGCAAGACCCCATCGGCATCGGAGGTCGAACCTGCTGGACGTTCTGCGACAGCTCCTGCTCGTGCCCGCCGCACTCCTGCTCGTGGCTGGCGGAGTCACCGCCGCCGCGTTCGTCCCGCTGCTGGCCGAGCGCGGCGAGCCGGCGCGCCCAGGACGCAAGGAGCTCGGTACGCTGGCCCGCGAGTCGCTCGCCAAGGCCGTGCTCTGGGCGACCGCACCGCTGGGCTGGGGTCATGGTCGACCGGTGCGCGGCCAGGGCGACGGCACGCCGGTGCTCATCGTCAGCGACGTGCACCACGGTCGCCACGCCCTCGCCGGGCTCGCCATGTTCTTGCGTCGCCGTGGTCACAGCTACGTCTACGCGACCCGCACCGGCCGCGGCACCCTCCAGCAGCGCGCCGAGGAGCTCGCCCACCGGGTCCGCGCGCTCCACCAGATCTCCGGCGCCGACACCATCCACATCGTCGCCCACGGGGTCGGCGGGCTGATCGCCGGCTGGTACCTGCGCCACATCGGCGCTCCGGTCCGCGTCGGCCGGCTGGTCACCCTGGGCACCCCGTGGAAGGGCACCCGCATGGCCGTGTTCGGCCGTAGCGCGCTGGTGCGCGAGACCCAGCCTGGATCCTCGCTCCTGGACGATCTCGCGCCGACCGATCCCGAGCGGCTGGTGTGCATCTGGGGCTCGCTCGATCCCATGGTGCTCCCCCTCGAGAGTGCCGTCGCTGACGGGGCCACCAGCGTGCGGCTCTCCGGCGCCGGCCACCTGGACCTGCTGTTCTCGGCGCGGGCCTACCGGGCGGTGCACCGGGCGCTCGAGCCAGGTGCTGCGGAGGAGATCGCCGACCCACCGGAGCCCCCGGGTGGTGCGCTCGGCGGCGCGCGATACGACGCCGCCTCCGAGGA
>CALATR010000704.1 GCA_937891875.1 uncultured Pseudomonadota bacterium
CGCTGGCCTCGGCCGGGACGAGCCACTCGGCGCTGGCTGCGGCGTCGGTGCCGTCGGCGGCCAGCACGCCATCCCCTGAAGGGGGCGTGCCCGCGCTGGCAGCCCAGGTCACGGGCAGGGTGGCGGCGGTTGCCGGTCCGGTCACGTCGAGCGCCACCGTGTCGCCGGGCAGGGCGTCGATGGGGGAGGCGACGAGCTCCAGAGTCGCTGTCGTCGGAAGCGCCGCGCCTACCGTGAGGGCCGTCTCGGCACGGCGATCCCACGCGTCTCGGCAGGTGAGGACCGCGGTGCTGCCCAGGCTGGCCGTCCCGGCGCTGACGACCACCGTCACCCGGTCGTCCTGGACGACGGCTTCGGAGCGCGCCCGCCAGCCCTCGGCGTCTGCCGTGGCCTCCAGCTCGTCGGAGGACCAGGTCAGTGGGGTCGTCGTCGGACGGACGCGGCAGCTGTCGACCGCACCCTTCGCGGTGAACACGACCCGTAGGGTCCCACCCTGCGGCACCGTCGCCGCCGAGCTTGCCGCCTCCGGGCCCGGCACGAGCTGCAGCACGCGCGAGGCCGTGCCGCTCTCCAGCTTGGCGTAGAGCAGCGACTGTCCGGCGAGGGGGTCGACCGCGATCTCCCGCGGCGACGAGGCATCCGGGAGCGGAAACGTCTGCTCGGCGGGCTGGCCGCCCGTGACGGTGAGCTTCACCGAGGACCCCACGCTGGACGGGTCGTCGGTCCAGACGAGCAGCGTGACGTCCTCCAGCCCTGGTGTGTCAGGGACCACGGGGGGGACCGTCGCATCGAAGTCGACCACCGCGCCGTCGTCGAGGACGGATGGGGTCAGGTCCACCAACAGGAGCAGGCACGCGTCCAGATCTTCGAGGTCCGGCCAGGTGGTGGCGGTGACCGCGATCGGGGCCAGGCCGGTACGTCCCTCCGGCGTCCCGGCGGCGGCCACCGCGTCGGCGCACAGCTGCGGAACCGGCTCGGTGGTGAGCTCGCGCAGGCGCTCGGCGGTCAGGCGAACCCCCCAGCCGGCGCCGGCCGCGGCGGTCGGTGCGTCGGCAACCCGGACATCACGGACGCTGCGCCCCGGCGCGGTCACGGTGATGTTGACGTCAGCGGTTCGAACCCACGCCGGCGCGTCGGAGGTCACGAGGAGATCGGCGCCAGGAGGTTCGTGATCGCGACCTTCGCAGGCGGTCAACGCACCGAGGAGCAGGGGAAGGGTGTAGCGGAACACAGTCACCTCAGAAGAGCTTGAGCCCGGCGACGCGGAAGAACGACGGAGAGAAGTTCACGACGACGCTCAGCCCGGGATCGAGGCCCGGTCTCGTCGCGTCGTCCAGGTCGGCCACGACGCTCCCGCTGCCCAGGCCGGGCAGGGGACGCCGCACTCGGCGGAGGTTCAGCCCGATGGCGATCGACGAGTGGGGACCGGCTTCGATCTCGGCGCCCAGGGTGGTCGAGGAGAAGAGCGCCAGGTTGCGGGTGAACGCGGTGCCTCCGTCCGCGCGCGTCGCGCCGGGGCCGAGGACTGCGAGGCCGATGTAGGGGTGGGCTCGGCAGCGAAGGAAGTCTCGCCACTCCGTCGCCTGGGCGGACGCCACGCGGCATGGCTTCGAGCGCGCGTCGTACAGGCGCCCCCTCGGGCCGAAGAAGGCGTAGCCGATCACCAGCTCCGGCCCGGCCAGGAGGCGGTCTTCCTGCGCCAGGGTGACCTGACCCGACGCAGCCGAGGTCCCCCACGGGCGGTACGCGTTGACCCCCATGCCGACGCCGACCCGCACCGCGCCGTGGTAGCGCTTGAGCACGAGGAACGGGATGGAGAGCGTGTGATCGGCGGCCGTGCCCGCGATCTTGCGCTTGAAGGCGACGTCCACGTCGAAGGAGCCAGCGGAGAACGGCGCCACATGGAACACGCTGACCGCTGCGTCCTTCAGATCCTCGATCTCGGCCTTGGGAGTCTGTCCCTTGGTGGCACCGGTCGGCTGCACCAGCGACGCTTCGAAGAGGTCCCGGGCCGGCTGACCGAGGCTGCCGTTCGTCTTGCTGGTGACGGTGGCCTCGCCTTCGTGGCGCAGCAGCACGACCATGTCTCGGCCGGGCTCCAAGGCCCAGCCGTGTTCCTCCGGCTCCCGAAACAGGGTGTGGGCGCCGATCGGGTCGGACTGCACCCGGAACAGCTCCACGCCCCCCGGGGCGCCGGTGAGGACGTCGATGCACAGGAGATAGTCGGCATGTCGCGCCAGGCCGGCCACCCGCTCCGCGAACAGCTCTTCGGTGCACCAGCCCGTCGGATCCGGCAGCTCGCTCTTGGGTTCGCCGGCGGCAAACTGGACCTCCTTGCCGCCGCGGGTGCGACGGACCACCACCCGCTTGGGTGCCGCTGCCAGGACTTGACCACCGGGCGTCGTGGCCGACATCACGTAGCGGTCGTCGGTGATGGCGCGAAGGGGAGCGGCGACCCAGCCCTTCGTCGGGTCGTAGACGGACAGGGCGTCCCGATCGGCCGGTCCGGTGTCGCCGGGCAGGCGGTCGAGCTCGACCGTGCCCGGGGCGACATCGCAGCCCTCGGCATCATCGGCGCTGCAGACCCGACGCACGGTGTCCACGACCTCCGGCTGCGCGAGGGAGAGGGTCACGGTGTCGGTCACGCCACCGTTTCCGACGATCAGGCTGGTGGCGGTGCCGTCCTTGCGCAGAGCCGCGAGGCAGGCGTCGGTGCCGAGATCGATCATCCGGTCGGAGCCGACCTGGTAGCCGCAGTCCGTGGCGCCGACCTTGGCGCTGGTGGCGCCGACCAGACGCAGCTGCCCGCGGGTCAGCTCGGCGGTGTCGAGGGGCAGGGCCGTCGCGGCGCCGCCCGCGATCGTCACCCGGTAGCCGAACGTCCCCTCGGTCTGCGCGCCGGCGGGGGTCGGCTTGGGGCGCTGGCGCTGGATGAGCAGTGGCGCGTATTCTGTGGGGGCGCCAGGGACGCCACCGCTGACCGGGACCCACAGCTCGCTGGACGAGGCCAGCGCCTGCTCGAGGGCCGAGTCGGGGGCCACCAGCAGAAGCTGGTTGCTCGAGGCGGGGGCCGCTGCGGTCCAGATCCGTGGCTCGTCGGCGTCCGCCAGGTAGGCATGGCCCGTGCCCGTCGCAGGACCGCCCCCCGGCGGGAGAGGCTCCACCGTCCAGGCACGCCAGCCCGTGTCATCACGGGTCAGGATCCGGTCCTTGGCGGCCAAGGGGTTCTTGAAGGTCGTCCACAGGATGGGTACCGCCGCGCCCAGCTCCGTCGACAGGTCGACGTAGCCGTAGCCGTTGAGCTGGGTCGGGGTGTGGGTGCAGGCGGCTGGCTGGCTCGCGCCCCCGATGAGGGCGCCCTGGCAGAGGGGCACCCGACGTGCCGGGCCGAGCGCGGGGCGCTGAAGCCCCACGATCACCTCGACGGTCGCCTTCTTGGCCTTGGCGTTCCCGGCAGGAGGCGTGACCACCTCGGCGACGACGACCACATCCTCGGCCAGGCTGAACAGGGCCTGGCACGCCGGATCGTGCTGGAGCGAGCGCGTCACCACGAAGCGACCGTTTGCCCCCCGGGCCCCCACACACGCGACCTCCTTGCCGTCTGCCTTGACCGAGATCTTCGTGACCTCGGCAGGACCTGGGTCGTCGAACTCCAGCGGAGCCGGGGGCCGTCCCCCTTCGGCCGCCAGGTCCGCGGGGTCGAGCGGCACGCTGCCGACGGTGGTCACGTCGACCGTGGCCGCGTCGGCGCTCAGGGGACTGACGGCGGCCAGCGCCGCGAGCAGCCAGATCGATGAGCTACGCAACGGGGGCCTCCTCAGCGGCGAGCACGACGCCGAGCACCGCATCGATGTTCCACCAGGCCGACACGGCGATGCGCTCTCCCAGCTCGGAGCGCACGCGCGCGCTGACGAGACCCAGGGCGAGCTGGTAGTCGCGCAACCACGCCAGCGCGCCCGAGTCGCCGGGCACCGCGAAGCCAGACGAGACGAGGATCTGATCCCGCAGCGAGACCGTGAACCCCGGCACGTCGGAGAATCCGGGGACACCCAGGATGTCGAAGGCGACGGCGTCGACGACCCCGTCCGACCGGCCGCTCGCCGCGCCCCACTTGACCACCGGCTGGCGGAGCAGCTGCTCGGGATCGGACACCAGCACGCTCTGCTCGACCGGATCGAAGCCGCCCTGGCGCGGGTCCACGGACACGCCAGAGCGCAGGGGCGCGAAGACGGCATCCGCGTAGAGCCGCTGGGGATCGCGGCGGCTCGGGTGCCAGGTGTCCGCGAGGGCAGTCCCGCCGAAATGCAGGGTGCGGGCCTGCTGATCGTAGAGGTCCAAGGCGACATGCAGCGCGGTGAGCACGCCCCGGTTGCCCCCTCGGTCGTAGCAGACGGCGCCGAGGGTTCCCTCCAGGCGTCCGGCCAGTCCACTGCCGGCGACCCGGCCGAGGGGCTCGGCGTCGATCGCTCCGCCGAGCAACACCCGATCGATACCGGCTGCCTCGGAGATCGCGCGGCGGGATTCCTCATCGAGCTCGCCCAGCACCAGGAGAGCCAGCTCCCCGTCTTCGGCGCGGGTGATGCCGACGCCCCACGGCGCCCGGGTCCGGGCCGACTCGGTGCGGGCTTCGGACTGAAGGTCCGTCGACTCGTCGAGGATCGGCAGCGCGGTCTGCAGGATCCGTTTCTTGGCCGCTTGCAGACGCTCGAAGCTCTCGCTGGGCACGCTTCACCTCCTCGGGCCGAGCAGGAGCAACGTACCGGACGCGATCGGTGCGGAGGGGCGTACTGCGCAAGACTGCCATCACACGTTGTAAAGGGGGCGTTCCCGGGCGTGCACAGCTGGCGGACGGGCCCGCATCCAAGGTCGCCGTGGCGGCGGTGGCGGTCGACGTGGGAGTCGCGTGGGATCCCCCGCGCCAGCTCGCCCCATAGACCTGCAGCGCAACCTGGAGGTCCTGTGTCTGTTGCCCGACTCGCTCTCGCGCTCGCGTTGCTCGTGCCCTCGGTCGCCTTGTCGGCCGAGCGCGTCGCCTCGGTGAACCTGCTCGAGCAGCAGTTCAAGGACGACAAGGTCGTCGTTCGCACCCACAGTGACGTGGCAGGAACGATCGCCGGCACGACGGTCGACCTCGTCGATCCCGACACCGGCAAGGCGATCGAGTCCGTGTCGCTGACGACGCCGTCCAACACGATCGCCGTGCTCGCTGGCGGCCTGGCCAAGGCCGGGGACGCGGTGACGTTCAGCTTCGAGCTGTCCAAGCTGAAGGAGGACGGCACGCCCAGTGACGACGTCGTGAGCGACACGGTCTCGGTCGAGGCGATCTCGACCGAGAAGACCAAGGTCAAGGGAAGTGGAGGATATACCTACATCTTCTGGATTCGACCGAACGGCTCGGTGCGTGCTCGGATCACGAACGACAACGACGGCTGGCGCGGTGGCGGCATCGGCGGGGCCAAGGTCGTCGTGGGCAAGGAGAGCGCCGAGCTGGCCGTGGACCGAATCGTCGACGTGTGGCGCTCCACGCTGAAGACGGACCTGCCCGACGTGGATCGCTTCGAGCTCGTCACCAAGGCGGTCGACGCGAAGGGCACGACCCTCGCGACCCAGCAGGAGACCGTGTTCACCGAGCCCGCCACCGCCCCGCCGACGGTCATGCTCGAGCGCGCGCGCGAGACCAGCAGGGGCCAGGCCAAGGCGCTGATCAGCACCCGCCACGACGGCACCGACGTGTCCGCCCTGGAGGTGGAGCTGACCGATGCGTCGACCGGCAAGGTCGTGCTGGACACGGTCCTGAAGGCTCCCGACGCCATCGACCGATCCTATGCCGAAGTCATCGAGTTCGAGGACCGCCCGGACGGTGAGACCTACCTGGTGCTCATCGACCTGCTCGACGCGTCGGGGAAGCCCGTCGGCGACCAGCTCGAGGTCGAGCTGACCGCCCCGGAGACGGTGACGGGCGAGATCACCGCGCAGGGCGTGTACATCACGGACAGCGAGACCGCGAACCTGACCCTGTGGAACCACCCGGATCTCGGCTACATGGTCGCAGTCGAGTACGACGGCGCTGACGTCGGCACGGTCGCGTCCGTGGACCTGACGTTCGAGGAGCCCTTCGAGGGCCCGCCGCCGCTGGAGTCGACCATCAACCTGCCGTTGGTGGTCGAGCGCGCCCACTGGTCGGTCACCGGCACGACGACGCTGCCGGACGACTACGCGATCACCGCGCGCCCCCTGGACGCCGAGGGCTCGCCTCTGTCCGCGGTGCAGTCCGGTGGCTCGGATCCGGGCGTGACCTACAAGAACAACGAGCCCAAGCCCAAGAAGACCGACAAGAAGCGGGACTGCGGCGGCCACACGCCCTGCCC
>CALATR010000705.1 GCA_937891875.1 uncultured Pseudomonadota bacterium
GAGACCCCCGCGGGGAGGTCACCCTCGTCCACGGCCCGGCGGTCTACATGTCGTACGAGCAATTCACATGGTCAATACCTCTCAATTGACGAGTTCAGCCAAGCTTGGCCTGGCGTTCCGGAGGCGCGGAGGGCCACGGAGGCCAGGCCGGAGCGGATCGGGCCTTCGGCGTCCTTCTGGCAGTCTGGAGCCGTTCAGCGCAACCGGCGGCCGGCGGAGCCCGAAGAGACGTCCCAACCCAGAGGACGGACCATCGCTCCTCCACTCAGGTCCTGCGCGTCAGGGGGTGTCTGGGCCGCGCCGCTGCCCTCTCCGTGGCCCTCCGCGCCTCCGTGCCTTCGTGGTGGGGGCAGTCACCTACGCGCGCACCCTCACCGCTCTCGCTCCCCTATCTCAGTCCACCCGTTCCAGCTTGTCGATCCTCCCCCTCAACTCGGCATTCTGCTTCGACAGCTCCTCCACCTGGGCCCGCAGGCTCTGCAGGCCCTCCTCGCTCGTGCGGCCCTGACGGATCCGGTAGAGCGCTGTGTAGGCCATGCGCCGGGTCCGCCCGTCAGGGGCGTGGGCGTGGAGCTCGGCGAGGGCGGGGATGGCGCGGGGGTCGCGGAGCTGGCGCAGGGCGGAGATGGCGGTCAGGCCCTCGCGGAAGCCAGGCTCGGAGAGCATCTCGATGAGGCGGTCCAGCACGGCCTGCTTGACCGACTCGACCCGGTCGCCGAGCAGCCCGAGCGCGGACGCGGCGCCGGCGCGCACCCGGGGGCGGTGGCCGACCCGACTCTGGGCGACGAGCTCGTCCAGGACGGCGGGATCCTCCGTATGGGCGAGGCCACGCAGGGCACCGGACGCGATCATGTCGGCCCAGCTCTCGACGTAGACGTGGGGGCGGATGACGTCGACCGCGCGGGGGTCGCGGGTCTGGCCCAGGCTCTCCAGGGCGGCGCCGCGCAGGTGCGGGGTGCCCGGGTCCTCCTGCTCGATCTCGGCGATGAGGGCGTCGGCGACCACGGTGTCGCGCCAGTTGCCCAGCGCCGCGGCGCAGGCGCGCTTGACCCGGGGGTCGTCGTCGGCGGCCATGCGCTCCAGCAGGGCGTCGCGGTAGGTCTCGCCCCCGCGCTTGCCCAGGATGCCCGCGATGTGGGCGCGCACCTGGTGCATCGGGTGGTTGTGGAACGCGTCGAGCGCGGCGGCGACGGACTTGCCGTTGCCCTCGTCGAGCAGGCCGGTGATCGCGCGGACCGAGAGCACCGGGCAGGCGTCGGTCGCGATCTTCTCGAGCCAGCCGCGGGGGGCCTCGAGCTTGATGACCGCGAGGATGTTGTTGCCGGCGTCGACGCGGACGGTCTTGACCTCACCCTCGACCGGAACGGCCCAGGTGCGCTCGCGCTCCTTCACGGGCAAGGTCAGCGACTTGGTGCTTCCATCCTCGAAGACCAGCTCGAGCGCCAGCGGCACGTGGAAGGCCTCGGCGACCGGGGCGTCCTGGGTCCCCGACTCCTGGGTCTGCTTGATGGTCGCGGTGAAGAGCCCGTCGCTGGCGGCCAGCTTGACCTTGAGCACCGGGTGGCCGGCCCCGAAGATCCACTGGTCGAAGAAGCGATCCAGGTTGCGCCCGCTCGCGTCCTCCATGGCCCGCTGGAAGTGGCGGGTGTGCACGGTGCCGTGGCGGTGGCGCTCCAGATATAGCCGAGTGCCCGCCCAGAACGCCGTGTCGCCGAGCTCGGTGCGCAGGGTGCGCATGATGCACGCGCCCTTCTCGTACAGGTGCCGATCGAAGACGTCGATCGGCTCGCGGAACTGGTAGCTGACGATGGGACGGCGGTAGCTGCCGCCATCCTCGCCCAGGTAGGAGAGCTGCTGGGTGTAGCCGTACCAGGCGGCGTCGGCGGGCTCGCGGTCCGCCTCCCACCAGATCACCTCCATGAAGGTGGCCCACGACTCGTTCAGCCAGCCCTGGGACCAGTCCTGGCAGGTGAGCAGGTCGCCGAACCACTGGTGGGCGAGCTCGTGGCACACGAGGCGATCGGGGTCCCACTCGAGCGCCGCCGCCGCGTCGACCAGCAGCAGGTCGGTCATGGTGGTGCAGGCCGTGTTCTCCATGCCGCCGAAGATGAAGTCGTGCACGACGACCTGATCGTAGCGGGGCCAGGCGTACTCGACGCCGGTGATGTCGCTGTAGGCGTCGAGCATCGCAGGGGTCTTGCCAAACGCCCGGATGACCGCCTCGTCCTCGCCCTCGGGCACGAGGTAGCGGACCGAGCGGCCCCGCCAGCTGGTCTCCTCCACCACGAGCTTCGCGGCGACGAGGTTGACCAGGTACGCGGGCATGGGGTCGCTCTGCTCCCACACCGACCACGCGCCGTCCGCGTCCTCGCCCTCCTCGACCAGCTTGCCATTGGAGAGCAGGGTGTAGCCGGCATCTGCGCGCAGGCGGATGGTCCAGGGGTGCTTCGTGCCCGGGTGGTCATGGCACGGGAAGATGAAGTGCGCGTCCTCGTCCTGGCACTGGGTCCAGGCCATCTCCTGCCGGTCGGGCGCCCAGGCCTCGGGACCGGTGAAGTAGAGACCGCGGGTCGGATCGCTGTGGCTGAAGCGCACGACGATCGTGCTGTCCTCGGTCACGCCGCGGATGGCGAGGGTGTCGTCGTCGTGGGTGAACGGCAGCTCGTTGCCAGCCTCGTCGCTGACCCCGTCCACGGTGGCGTCGTCGAGGTCGAAGCGGACGACCGAGCCGCGCGCCTCGAAGCCCGGCAGCAGGTGCACGGCGATCTTCGCCTCGCCGGTGAACCGCTTCTCGGCGACGAAGATGCGGATCGACAGGTCGATGTGCTGGATGCGCACGGCGCGGGACGGGCCGTAGTGGGGCTCGGTGCCGGGCTCGGCGAAGGGCATGCGCCCGCCCAGCAAGGCCAGACCGAGGATGGCGCTCTCTTCGTTGTAGGTGCGGCAGGGCATGCTCGGCTCCGGATCAGAAGGAGGGGTCGGCGGACATCAGCTCGGTGGCACGGGCGACAGCGTCGGCGTCACCGATGACGAGCGGGGTCCGGTCGTGGATGTCTTCGGGGTGCAGGTCCAGGATGCGGACCCGGCCGTCGGTTGCAGCGCCCCCGGCCTTCTCCACCAGGAACGCGAGCGGGAAGGCTTCGTAGAGCAGGCGCAGCTTGCCCTGGGGGCTGCCCGGGGTCGCCGGGTACAGGAAGACGCCGCCCTTGAGGATGTTGCGGTGCACGTCGGCGACGAGGCTGCCGATGTAGCGGGCCTTCCAGGGCTTGTCCGCGCGCTGCAGGCCGTCGATGTAGGAGACGACGCCGGGCTGCCACTGGGCGCGGTAGCCCTCGTTGACGCTGTAGATGCGGCCCTTGGGGATCTTCAGCGCCGGGTGGGACAGGAAGAACTCGCCCACGGTCGGGTCCAGGGTGAAGCCGAAGACCCCAGCCTCGGTCGCGAGCACCAGCAGCGTGCCCGAGCCGAAGATGATGTAGCCGCTGGCGACGAGGTCATCGCCCGGGCGCACCACGTCCTCCCGGGTGGCCGGAGTGCCGGTCGGGGTCTTGCGCTTGAAGATGCCGAAGATGGAGCCGATGGTGGCGTTGCAGTCGATGTTGGAGCTTCCATCGAGCGGATCGAGCGTCACCACGTAGTCGCCCGACTCGTAGCGGGACGGGACGAGCACCGGGCCGCCCTCCTCCTCGCTGACGATCATGCAGGTGTGCCCGCGGTGCTCCAAGGACGCCTTGAAGACGTCGTTGGCGTACAGGTCGAGCTTCTGCACGAACTCGCCGTGCACGTTCTGCCCGCCGGCAGCCCCCAGCATGCCCGCGAGTCCGGCGCGGTTCACCCGCGCCGAGATCATCTTGCCGGCGAGGGCCATGGACTGGCAGAGGTTGACGAACTGCCCGGTGGCGTGCGGATACTCCCGCATCGTGTCCATGAGGAAGCGATCCAGGGTGGTGCCTTCCTCGAACTGCTGCGCACTGGCCATGCTCGCCCCGCGTTCAATGGCCGCAGGGCGTAACCTGCGACCCCGTGCACCGCGATGTAGAGGTCCTGCGACCGTGCCCGTTCACGCAAGCTTCACGACGTTCGAGGCCTGGTACGCATGACCGAGCTGGTGATCGGAGTCGTCGCGGTGGGCGTCATCGCGCTGGCGCCCGCCGGCCTGGGCGCAGGGCTGGTCCTGATCCTGTTCCGCCGGTCGCCCCGTCGCCGCCACGGTCCGCCCTGGGACGTGATCATCGTGCCCGGCTCCAAGGTCTGCGACGACGGCAGCGCGAGTCCGAGCTTCACCCGTCGGGTCACCGCCGCCTGCGCGCTGATCGAGCAGGGCCACGCCGAGCGCGTGATCATCTCCGGCAAGGGCCCCGGCCCCCGCACCGAGGCCGACGTCGGCGCGGAGCTGGCCGCGCGCCTGGGGGTCGCCGAGCATCGCATCGAGCGGGAGGACCAGGCGGCCCGCACCGCCCAGAACGCCGCCTTCACCGCCGATCTCGCCGCGGACTGCCGGGTGCTTGTCGTCACCGAGGACTGGCACGCCCCCAGGAGCCGGCTGTGGTTCGGTCGGTACCACGACAAGGTCGACGTGCACGGGGTCCGCTCACCGGCGCGAAGCTGGTGGAAGCAGGCGCCGAGGGAGGTGGTGAAGGTGGCGTGGCAGGCGGTGAGCCGGAGAGCGTAGCGGCGAGAGCGCGTCCGTTGCTGCGAGCAACGGAGTGGCGGGCGTGGCAGATGCCGCGAGAGCACGTCCGTCGCTGCGGGCAACGGCGTGGCGGGCGTGGCGGTTTCCGCGAGAGCACGTCCGTTGCTGCGGGCAACGGCGTGGCGGGTGTGGCAGATGCCGCGAGAGCACGTCCGTGGCTGCGGGCAACGGAGTGGCGGGCGTGGCAGGTGCCGCGAGAGCACGTCCGTTGCTGCGGGCAA
>CALATR010000706.1 GCA_937891875.1 uncultured Pseudomonadota bacterium
GATGTTGTGGAACTCACCGGTGGTGATCATCGGTCCCGCATGGCACTCCCAGCAGCCGGCCTCGCCGGTGAACAGGGCGAGCCCGCGCAGTTCCCGCGCCCCGAATCCCGGCACCGGTTCGTACCGGCCGGACGCGACCGAGGCGACGAACCGATCGAAGGGGGCATCGGCCGACCCCAGGCGACGCTGGTAGGCGCCCATCGACTTGCCGACGTTCACGAAGACCTCGTCCACCGCGCGCCGGGTGTGGCGGAAGGCGGCCTCGGCCCAGGAGGACTCGATGGGGGCGGCGCCGAGGCTGCGCAGGGCGGTCGCGAGCAGGGTCGCGTGTCGGCCTTCTTCGAGGATGAACGCGGACAAGGCGGGGTGGTAGTCCTCGTCCAGGCCCGACAGGCGGGCGCGCTTGACCTCCTGGGCGATGCGGCCTTCGCCGACCTCGCCGCGCTGGAAGATGCCCAGCGTGTGCACCAGCGGTCGGCGGACGTCGGCGGGCAGGGAGAGATCGGCGGGGAGCAGCGGGCGCGGGCGGGTTGCGTTGCGCTCGAAGTGGGCGCGCCATGCGGACCAGGTGGACATCGGACCTCCAGACGATCTCCACGTACAGCGCCCCCTGGTCGGCGAGACCAGGGGGCTGCGTGGACGGTCCTGTGTGCCCGACGAGCGGTCGCTCGGGCCGGGCGCGCGGCCTGCTAGTTGACGTTGAACACGAAGGGGTAGCTGACGATGGCGATGCCGCCGCCCTTCGGCTCGGGGAACTGCAGGCGGGCCATGGTCTGCTCGAGGCAGGCGTCCACCGCCGGCGAGATGGTGCTCACCTTGGTCGCCGAGCTGGACACGGTGCCGTCCCGGGCGATGACGAAGCGGTTGATGGACTTGCCGGAGAGGTTCGGGTCACGCTGCAGCTGGCGCTGGTAGCAGTAGCGGAACTTCGCCAGGTTGGCCTTGATGACCTTCTCCACCGCGGCCTTGTCGATGTTGCCGATCAGGATGGGGTCACCGGGCCCCACATCGATCTTCCTCGTTCCCTTGGTCCACCCGCCGTACCCCGAGCCGGGCAGCGCCCTGGCCTGGCAGGGACGCCCGGGCTCGCAGCCGACCCCGACGCCGCCGATCCCGTCCACGGTGCCGTTGCCGCCGAGGCCGCTGCCCCGAGAGCCCAGGCCGGTGCCGCGCTCGACGCCCTTCGCGCCGAGCATGCCGTTGCCGATCCCGTCCAGCATGCTGCGGTCCATGCCGCCGCCGAACCCGTCGGCGACGCCGGCGTCCGCCATCGCGCCGAGCAGCCCCGCGTTCATCGCGGTCACCCGGTCCTCGTTGGCCTTGGGCCGCCCGGAACCCGGCTCGGGCTCCTTGACGTCGAGGCCGGTCTTGCCGTCCTCCCCCTTGGCGCGCTCCTCCGACTGGGCCCCGGCGAGCACGTCGTTGAGCTGCGGATCCTCGGGTGGCTTCACCGTCTCGTGCAGCACGACGTGACCGCCGTCGAGGAGATCGGTGAAGTTCGCGCTGGGGCTGCCGGGCAGGGCCACGACGAGCATCCCGAAGCAGGCGCCGACGAAGCCCGTGAGGCCGATCAGGCCGAGAAAGAGCAGGTCCACCCTGTCGAACCACGGGCCGGCCGGAGCCTTGCGCGCGGCGGGCACGATGCGGGCGTGCAGCTCGACCTCGCCGATTCCGACCGAGACCTGGCCGCCGTCGGGCACCGCGATGGCCGCACCTTCAGGGGTGGGGCGTACCTGGCCGGCCGCGGCGAGGGCGGGCAGGTCCATGACCGTGTCCCCATCCTCGACAACCACGTCCCAGCCGGGCTGCACCACCGCGTCCCAGCCGCCGTCGGCGCGCTGACGGAACACGTCGAGCAGGCGATCTTCGGGAACCCCCGGGCCGGAGAGCGGCAGGTCCGCCCGGGGGCGGGTGTCGACCTCCGACAGCATCGGCGGCGCGAAGGGCAGGACCATGGCCAGGGGGCGCGGGACCCAGGCGATGTCGGTGCCGAGCACCTTCCAGCGGTGACCCGTCGCCTCGCCGCCGGTCAGCGCGCCGCGCCGGGCGTGCACGGTGTCGAGCACCATGCCGCGCCAGGTGTGGTGCACCTCGAGCTGGGTGGAGCGGGTGTCATCCGCGGTCGTCTTGCGATCCGGCGCGCCTCCCAGGAGGAAGGCGAGGGGATCGGCGGCGACGTTGTCGGTGACGGTCGTGGGCGACTCGTCGTCGAAGGCGTCGAGATCAGGGCGCACGTCGTTCATGGCGGCCTCCGGGGTCGCGGTTGCACGGATCCGGGCCTGTTGCAGGCTCGAACGGTGTGGGTTGCAGCATCAGGAAGGAAGCAGGTCGCTCGTTCCGTGATGCGTATGGACTGACCGCGGACGGGGGTGGAGGGTCGTCAAGGGTGGGTGAAGCGGTGTGTTGGGGTTGTTGGTGGTTGGTGGTTGGTCTGTGGCGGGTGTGAGGTTGCGTGGCTTCGGGGCGAGGGAGTGGAGAGGCGGTCCCTGGTCGCTGGTCTCTGGGGCCTGACTCCATTGGGGCGGCTGAGGCGCAGACCTCGGCACCCCGAC
>CALATR010000707.1 GCA_937891875.1 uncultured Pseudomonadota bacterium
CCCCGCCCGCCATGTCTCGCACGCCGTATACGCTCACGTCGGCAGGGAAGGTGCCGACCGGGCGCAGGTCGGGGCCGCCAGGCAGGCTGTCGCGAACCAGGGCATAGTTGGCCTCGAAGGCGTCACCCCAGGGGTAGGTCCGCCCGTCGACCCCCCGGGCCGCCTTCTCCCACTGCTGCTCGGTCGGCAGGGTCCACGAGAGGCCGGTGCGCGCGCTCTGCCAGGCAGCGAACGCCATGGCCGACGTCCAGTCCACCTGGATGACCGGCCAGTCCGGGTGCCAGAGATCCCCGTCGCCGTCGGGAACCAGCACGTGACGACCGCGCGCGTCCCGCGCGTAGACCGGCTGGTGGGCGTCGCTCTCCCGCGCCCGCGCCACGCGGGGGGCGAAGCGCGTCGCCTCCGCCTCCCGCCCGGACGCGACCAGGTCGTCGAGGAACGCCATGTATGCCCGGTTGGTGACGGGCAGGCGCTGGATGAGGAAGTCGTCGACCCAGCGTCGGCTCGCGGGCCAGGCCTGGTGGGTGACGTCGTGGGCGCCGAAGCGGAACCAGCCACCGGGGACGTAGCAGAGGTCGTCCGGGATCGCGCCTTGCGGGGGCAGCACCACGGGATGTGGCGCCGAGGCCCCCGGCGGCGTGTTGTCCCAGTGCTCCAGCCGGCGAACCGCCACCGGGAGATCCACGGGCTCCCGGCCGGGGTGGGTCAGGCGCAGCAGGTAGCTCCCGCGCTCCACGGCGACGCGCACCAGGGGCGTGGTTCCGAGGGGGACGCCGGGGCCGGGCATGCGTCGCCGATCGGCCTCGTGCATGGGGTGCAGGGTGACCTCGGCTCCCGCGGGCTCGGTCTGCAGGGAGATCCAGGCCTCGCCCCGGATGAACGCGGCGTTGGAGCCGTCGTCGTACAGCCGCATCCGACCGATCGCGCGGGCCTCGGCCTCGGCGTCTGCGGTCCACTCCGCGGTCCGGGCGCGCTCCAGGTGGATCCGGGTGAGATCGGCGCGAGCCTCGGGGAGGTCGGGGTCGTGGGAGAGCGCCTGGAGCAGGCGATCCTCCTGCTCCCGCTGCAGGGCCTTGATCCGCTCCTCCACGGCGGCGAGGGCGTCCTGCCGGGCCCACAGCGCCCGCTTCGCCGGGACCGGATCCGCCGGGCGGACCCCGCGGGCGGCCTCCTCCACGGCGCGCTGGGCGAGGGCGCGCTCGTCCTCCAGCGCACCCGCGCTCGCGCCGGCCTCGCGGGCGACGCTCCAGACAGCCCGGGCGCGCCGTCGGCGCAGGGCACCCCCAAGGACCTCCCCGAGCCGCCCCGCCAGCTCCTCGGCGTCCTCGATCCGGGCCTCCCGATCGTTGGTGCACGCCGCCCGAGCCACCTCCCGGACCTCCAGCTCGAGGCGAGACCCGCCGTCCTCTGCCAGCGCCTCGTCGACGGCGCTCCGATCGGCCAGCCGCCGCCCCAGCAGGACCTCCAGCAGGGTGATCCCGAGGGCGTGCACGTCCACCTCGCGCGAGAGCCCGGCGCCGCGCTCCACCTCCTCCGGAAGGTAGGGGACCGTGCCGCCGTGGTGGGGCTCGCCGGCTCGCCCCAGCATGCCCCAGTCCACCACGCGCACGTCGCCGAAGGAGCCGAGCAGGATGTTCTCGGGCTTCAGATCGCCGTGCACGGAGTCGCGGGCGTGAGCGTGCGCGACCACCTCCGCCACGCGGCGCACCGCCTCGATGCCCCTCCTCTGCTCGAGCGCGCCGATGGCATCCGCAAGCGTCGGGCCGGACGCGATCTCCATGGAGAACCAGGGCCGCCCGTCCGTGAAGCGGCCGATGGCGTGCACCGGCAGGACGCCGGGGTGGACCAGATCCGCCTGGGCTCGGGCCTCGTGGATGAAGCGCGCCACGCGGGCGGGACTCTGGCGGTGCCGGGCGTGCAGGACCTTCACCGCCACGTCGCGGTCGAGCTGGGGGTCTCTCGCTCGGAACACCTGCCCCATGCCTCCCTCGCCGAGCAGCTCGCCGAGCGCCAGCGGGCAGCCCTCGATCAGGTCGGCATCACCGTCCGCTCCGGGCCCGACCGGAGCCTCCCGGAAGGGCAGGCCGCTGAGTGCCTGGCGGCGGTTCGGGAGGTGCGACGCGAGCTCTTGCAGTGCCTCTTCCGAGACCCCGTGCCGGGCCGCCCATGCCTCGATGCCATCGTTCACACACCGCTCCTTTCCACCGGGTGGGGCTCGGGCTCCCCCCCTGCGCCACCCCGCGGCCAGGGGGGATCCGGAGGGGGATCGGGTCCGAGCCACAGAAGATACGCTCCTGCGCTGCAGGAGGTCCAATGTCCCGTGTTCTCGTCCTCGCCGTCCTCGTCCTGGGCGGATGCGATGCTCCGTCCAACTCGTACGTGTCCCCCGGCGAGCCGCAGCTCACCAGCCTCGCCAGCCTCGACCCCTCGGTCCGGGTGGCGTGCAAGAGCAGCGCGTGCGTGGAGGCCATCCTGACCACCGATGCCGTGTCAGACGGCACGATCACCTGGTTGCACCCGGACGGCACCTCCTCGACCGGCACATCCGTCACCGTGAGCACGCCCGACGCGGACTCGCCGCTGGTGATGGAGGTCGAGGTCGCCTACGACAGCGGCGACATCGGCACCGCCGGGGTCGCCATCGTCGGGACCCGCAAGCGCTACCTCGGCGACGAAGAGCCCGATTCGGCAGCGCGGCTGATCGTCATCGAGGTCAAGGGCGAGGGCTGCGGCCTCGTGAGCATCTCGACCATCGGCGGCTGCTTCTCGGATACCAGCCCGTTCAGCTTCGGCCTGTGGGAGGGGCTCGCGGACCCCAGCTCGGCCGAGCCCTATGCCGCGGTGACCCCCCTGGCCCCGGCCAACTACACCCCCGGGCCCTCCCCGGTGCTCTCCCGGGGTGGCGCGGATGGCGCCCACGTCAAGCACGGCACCGGCGCGGACCTCTACGATGCGCCCGGCGCGCCGGTCGAGGACATCAACGAGGCGCCGCCCTACATGACCATCCAGGTCGACCAGGCAGCCATGCCCGCCGTCACCGTGCTGCCCTACGGAACCCAGGGCGGAATGTCCTGGGTCTTCACCGAGGCCGTCACCTTCGCGTGCGAGGCGGGCGACCCGTTCGGCCACCTGATGGCGGTCTCGGGCAAGTGACCCCTCGGGCTCCGGGGGGACCCGGGGGGGCACTCGGAGCCCGGGGGGTGGGTGAGGAATCCAGCGTCCGGGCATGCCGCCCGGGCATCTCGTGGCCGCTGCCGCTCCCGGGTGACGGCGAGGAGCCGGCGGACGGCTGATCCGCTGCGGCGTGTCTCCTTGGACCCACGCTACAGTGCGCGGGCCCGAGGAGACCCGATGCGCACCTTCACCGAGTCCCAGCAGCGCGCCCTGCAGTCCGGCTGGCCACACCTCCGGGAGATCGAGGAGGTGAGGTCGAAAAAGACGCCGGCGGAGCGCGCCGCAGCGGTGATCGACCGGGTCGATCCTCCTGGCGCGGTCTCCTGGGACGAGGGGGCGGCGCGGGCGTTCCTGCGGGCGCACCGCCTGACGGCCGGCCGCGTCCGGGACAAGGACGTGGCGGCACTGGACGCGGAGAGCCCGCTGACTGCCGAGGAGTACGTCGAGCTGCTCGGCGCCTGGGGTCGGAAGGACCGCTATGGCTTCGTGTTCGAGGAGGTCGTCCTGCTCGGCGAGGCGCTCCTCGGGCCGGACGTCGCCGTGCAGGCCGTCTGTGACTGGGTGGACGGCCTGTCCCGCTCACGACGCAGCAAGGCGGAGCCCGCCGGGCGGATGTTCGGGGGTGCACTGACAAGTCCGGACTTCATGGCGTATCTCGTGGGTTTTCCTGCGTTGCGGGCCGCAGCTTCGGCCCGGGATCGCCTCGCCGGGACCCGCGACGCCCTCCCGGACGGCGGTCGCCTCCGTGCGCTGCTCGACCTTGTCCTGGACGGGGCGGACGCCGCCCGTGCCCACCGCATCGACCGGCTCCAGGGTCTCCACTTCGCGGGTGACGACCCGACCCTGATGCTCGAGGTCTCCGCGCGCGACCGCAAGCACGCCAGCCTCACGCCACGCCTCGCCTGGCTCGCCGGTCCCGCTTCGCTCGAGCACTACGCCGAGCGGATGTCGAGCGGACTGCCGGCCTGGTACCAGGGTCAGGCCGTCGAGCACTTCGGGGTGTTCGCGGAGCCCGAGGTGCTGCCGCTCATGTCCGCCCTCGCCGGGCGATCCCGCACGAAGAGGAAGGCCCTGTCCTGGTTCGCCGAGCACGCCGACTTCGTGGGCGTCCACCAGCAGATCGCAGCGTCGCTCCCGGAGTACGACGCCATCGTGGATGCGCTGGGTGGCGACCTGCCCGACCCGCCGCCGCCGCTGGACCAGGACGGGCTCGACGACGCCCTCGCGGCGCTCCTCGACGAGACCGCTGCCGCCCTGCGCGAGGGACAGGACCCGCTCCCGGTGCTCCGCGGCGCGCTCCGCGAGCACACCGATCTCCGCGCCCGCGCCGACCTGGACCCCGATCCCCGTGCCGCCCACTTCTTCACCGTCGACGGCGTCAACGACGGAGGACTCATGGAGCGACTGGGGCCGGACTGGCCACGGTGGGACGCGGTCATGGACGCGCTGCGGACCCTGCAGACGGCGCTCTGATGTCGACGAACTGGGTCGAGTAGCGGTCCAGGCGCCACAGGCCGTCCGCGCCGCGCTTCAGCCCGATGGGGCGGGAGCTGTCGGCGCCGGCGCTGCGCAGCACCACCCGCACGCGGCCCTCGCCCTCCTCGCGGGTGTCCTCCACAGCCGCAGCCGCCCGTCTCATCCAAGGCGCCTCCCGCCTTGCGCCAAAATAAGAAAACGAGTATTCGTTTTTTATGCCCAAGCTCACCGACGACGCCATGCGTGCCCGCCGCGAGTCCATCCTCGCGGCGGCGCGCGCCTGCTTTGCCCGCAAGGGCTTCCACGCGACGACGATCGCCGACGTGTGCCGCGAGTCCGGCCTGAGCGCCGGCGGCATCTACACCCACTTTGCCGACAAGCACGAGATCGTCGCAGCGATCGGGCGTGATGCGACCACGTCGGGGGAGGGGGCGGAGGGCGACTGGCTCGCCCGACTCGCGCACCTGCAGTCGCCCGCGGGCCAGGTGGACGCGCGGCTCGACCTGCACCTGTGGTCGGGTGCGCTGACCGACCCGGTCCTGCACGATCAGGTCAGCCACGCCTTCGACGCGGCGCGCGCCGGGCTGGCTGCGGCCTCCGGCACCGACGTGGACGGTGGACATGCCGCCTTGCTGGAGGCGGTGGTGCTGGGCCTGGAGGTCCAGCGCGCGCTCGGTCGTGCGCTGCCCGAAGACCTGCCGGCGCGGCTGCGGGCGCTGCTGGCGGGGGAGGGGACGCCGTGAACGTGGACCTGCTCTGGTTCGTGCTGCTCACCGTCGCCCTCTCGGTGCCCAGCGGGGCCCTCGCGTTCTGGCTGGTCGACGCCCCGTTCGATGATCTGCGCGCCCTGCCGCTGCTGCTGGTCGCCATCTGGTCGCCCAACCTCGCCGCCCTGGTGCTCGCCGGGATCCGCGGCGAGCTCGGCGCCCTCGTCCAGCCGATCCTGGCGCCGGGCAGCCTCGTCGCCTGGCTCGGCGCGGTCCTCCCGCTGGCGATCGCCCTCGCGGTCGGGCTGGCCCGGGGGGTGCCTGCGCCAGCGGTCGGCACGGCGG
>CALATR010000708.1 GCA_937891875.1 uncultured Pseudomonadota bacterium
CCGCGCCGCGGCCGAGGGCCTGCCCGTAGTGCTCGTGGGCGACCGTGCTCGCCTGTCGCGCCTCCCTGGCGTGGACGGGCTCGACGTCGTGCATGCGCCAGACGTGGTCCCGATGGACGCGACCGCGCTCCAGGGCCTGCGCGACCACCCCGACTCCTCGATCCACCACACCTTGCGCCTGGTGGCCGAGGGAGCCGCCTGTGCCGCGGTCAGCTGCGGCAACTCCGGTGCGCTGGTGGTGGAAGGCGTGCGCACCCTGCATCCCCTGGCCGGCGTCGATCGCGTCGCGCTTGCCGTCGACGTGCCCGTGCCCGCGGGCGGCCGCCTGGTCCTGCTCGACATCGGCGCCACGGTCGAGCCCCGCCCCGAGCACCTGGTCGGCTTCGCGCGGCTGGGTCTGGCGTGGGCGCGAGGCCGGGGCATCGCCGAGCCTCGCCTGGGCGTGCTCTCCAACGGTGAGGAGCGCAGCAAGGGCACGATCCGGGTGCGCGAGACCCTGGAGCTGGCCGCGCAGGCGGGCTTGGACCTCCGCCCGGTCGAGCCCGGACCAGCCATGGCGGGAGCCGTCGATGTGGCAGTCACTGACGGCTTTGTCGGCAACATCGTCCTCAAGACCATCGAGGCCACCGCCGAGGTCGCGCGCCGCCTGCTCCAAGCCGGTGGCGGCGCCCAGGAGCACCCCCTGTCGTGGCGGAGCTACGGCGGCGCCATGCTGCTCGGGGTCGACGGCGTGGTCGTGGTGGGCCATGGTCGGGCCGGCCCGGGCGCGGTCCTGTCCGCGATCCGGCTCGCCCACCGCGCAGCCGCCGAGGACCACGTCGGCCGTCTGACGGCGTTGCTGTCGGACTGATCGCTGCTTCGTTGCCGAGAGCACGCCCTGCGTTATCATCGGCGCCCTTCAGACACACCATCCGAGAGGTCGCGCATGTCCCCGGACAAGATCGCCCAGAAGGTGCAGGACATCATCGCCCAGAACCTCGACGTGAACCGTGATGAGGTCACGTCCCAGGCTTCCTTCGTGGACGATCTCAACGCTGACAGTCTCGACATCGTCGAGCTCGTGATGGCGATCGAGAAGGAGTTCGATCTCGAGATTCCCGATGAGGAAGCCGAGAAGATCCGGACGGTCCAGGACGCCGTCGACTACATCGCCGCGCACGTTCAGTAGAGCGGGCCGGGACCACCGGCATGCGGCGCGTCGTCATCACGGGGCTCGGGGCCATCACGCCCTGCGGGCTCGACGTTCCCTCCACCTGGGAGGCCGTTCGGCGGGGCCAGTCTGGCACCGGGCCGCTGACCCGCTTCGATGCGGATGATCTGACCTGCCGCGTGGCGGGTGAGGTCAAGGGCTTCGACGGGGAGGCGTTCTTCGGCAGGCGGGCGGTGCGCCGGCTCGGCCTGTTCATGCAGTACGCGCTGGTCGCCGGCCTGGAGGCCATGGCGGACGCTGGCTTCCACAAGGAGGATGGCCCCTGGCCCGACGCCGATCGCTTCGGCATGTACGTCGGTTCGGGGATCGGCGGGTTTCCCGAGATCGTCGAGGGGGCCAACGCGCTGCAGGAGGACGGCCGGGTCCGGCGGATCAGTGCCTACTTCATCCCGAAGAGCCTGATCAACCTGGCGACCGGGCAGCTCGCCATCGAGCTGGGGGCCCGCGGGCCGAGCCTGTGCATCGCCACTGCCTGCGCCGTCGGAAACCACTCCATCGGCGAGGCCTGGCGGGCCATCGCGATGGGGGACGCCGACGTCATCATGGCCGGCGGAACCGAGGCCAGCCTGACGCCCCTCGGGTTCGGCGGCTTCATGGTCATGCGCGCGCTCACCTCCAACAACGACGAC
>CALATR010000709.1 GCA_937891875.1 uncultured Pseudomonadota bacterium
GGACGTGGCGACCACCCTGCGGGAGAGGCCCTGCTGGGCGAGCAGGTCGTCGACGAAGCCGCGTCCGCCCCCGTCGAAGCTCATGATCGCGTGATGGGCGCGGAGGTAGGTCGGCAGATCGGGGGCGCACGACCACGCGGCGGGCGCGCCGACGAGCACCCAGTGACGCACGAAGAGGGGCTGCACGATGAACGCGCCGAGGTCCGGCGCGTCGCCGGTGGGCGGCAGGAAGGAGAAGTCGGGCGCCACCGCCAGATCGATGAGACCGCGCTGGCCCTCCTCCACAGTCATGCCGGACACCTGGCGAAAGCGCAGGTCGATCCCAGGTGCTTCGGCCCGGAGCCGGCGCAGGATCGCGTGGCCGAACGCGGTCTGGATCTCGCTTCCGACCGCGAGGATGAACGTGCCGTCCGCCTCGCTGGGGTCGAAGTCGACGGCGGGCGCAAAGACCGCGTCGGCGGCCTGCAGGGCGGCCAGGGTGGGCTCGACGAGCTCGAGGGCGCGCGGCGTCGGGATCATCTCGTGGCCGGCGCGCACGAGCAGGGGATCGTCGAGCGCGTCCCGCAGGCGCTGCAGGGCCCGGCTGGTCGCGGGCTGGGAGAGTCCGAGGTCCTGGGCGGCCAGGGTGACCGAGCGCCGGGCGAGCAGGCGCTCCAGGACGAAGAGGAGGTCCAGATCGACCTCACCGTACTGCATGCGAATCATGCATGAACTCTATTACTCACATGCCTTGGATGCACATCGTGGGGACCCCTAGGAAGGAGGCGTGCAACGGAGGTCCCCATGTCCCAGCTCCACGTCATCTTCGGCGCCGGCCAGATCGGCTCGGCACTCGCCCGGCACCTGCTCGCCCGGGATCACCGGGTCCGGGTCGTGCGGCGCTCCAACAAGCCCGTCGGTCACGGCATCGAGGTGATCGCGGCCGACGCGATGGAGCCCGGGGCGGCCATCGCGGCAGCCGAGGGTGCGGACGTCGTCTACCACTGCATGAACGCCTCGGCGTACACCGGTGCTGTGTGGCAGGACGAGCTGCCGCGCATGGCCGAGGCGCTGATCGCCGCAGCCCGCGCGGCAGACGCCCGGCTGGTCTGCCTCGACAACCTGTACGGCTACGGTCCGGTCGATGGCCCCCGCACCGAGTCCACGCCGCTGCGGGCGGACGACCCCAAGGGCAGGATCCGCGCCCAGCTGGCCGCGCGCTACCAGCAGGCCGGCGAGCGGGAGGGTCTGCGCTGGACCGCCGGTCGCGGCGGCGACTTCTTCGGTCCCGGCACCGGCGACCAGAGCGTCGTGTCCATGGACGTCGCCCGCGGACTGGGCCACGGACGGCGGGCCCTGCTGCTCGGCCACCCCGAGGCGCCCCACGCGTTCTCCTACGCCCCAGACGTGGTCGCCGCCCTGGGAGCACTCGGCGAAGCGGACGACGACGTCGAGGGGCGCGCCTGGCACCTGCCGGTCCACACCCTGCCCCCGCGCGAGCTGGTCGACCGGCTCGCCGCCGCCCAGGACCAGCGCGCCCGGACCATCGTGCTGCGTCCGTGGATGTTCCCGTTCCTCGGGCTCTTCGTCCCGATCCTGCGCTCGCTGCGCGACACCCTCTACCAGTGGGACCGCCCCTTCCTGGTCGACGACAGCGCCTTCCGCGCCCGCTTCCCAGGGGTCGGCGTGACGACGGAGCGTGCGGTGGCGGAGATCGTGGCCGAGCTGCGGGCGGCGCAGAAGGGAGAGGTCATCGCTGCGGCGGTGTCGTAGCGAGCAGCCCCGGACCCGGGGGGCGGAGCGGAAGGGGAAACTCGAAACCGCAGCCCCCCGCCGCGGTCAGTCCGCCCATGCGCACCGTCCTCCTCCTGCTCCTCCTCGCCGCTTGCGCCAGCGCGGTCGCCGAGCCCGTCCCTGCCGCCCCCACCCCCACGCATTCATCCGAAACCGAGGATGAAGGCGCGGTTGCGGTCGCCACCCGCCGACAGATCCCTCTGGCCGAGGCCCTCGCCGAGCACCGCGGGGAGCTGGTCCTGCTGGTCGACAAGTCCGACCGCACCCTGACCGTGCAGAAGGGCGGGGTGGACGTGCGCACCTACGGCGTGGGCCTCGCCCCCGGGATCGACAGCGACAACGACAAGGTCCGCCAGGGCGACCTGGCCACGCCGGAGGGCGAGTTCACCGTCGTCACCCGCAACGATCGCTCCCGCTTCCACCTCTTCCTCGGCCTGTCCTACCCCACGGCCGAGGACGCCGAGCGCGGCCTGCGCGACGGGCTCATCACCGAGGCCCAGGCGCGGGCCATCCGCGAGGCCGACGCGGCGGGACGCCCACCCCCGTGGAACACCCGCCTCGGCGGGGAGATCGGCATCCACGGCGGGGGCGGCTCCGGGGACTGGACCCTGGGCTGCGTCGCCGTCGACAACGCGGAGATCGAGGAGCTATGGGCGGTCGCCCGCCACGGCACCAAGGTGCGCATCCGCGACTGAGCTAGCCTGCGGGGCCTGGAGTCCACGTGCGCACGCTCGTCCCCCTGCTCGCCGGCATGATCGGCGCCCTCACCCTCGTTGTCGGCGCCCAGGCCAGCGCGCTGGTCAGCCACCCGGGCGCGGTGCTGCGCCAGGCCCAGTCGATGCAGATCGACGGCGCGCTGGGCAAGGCAGAACAGGTGCCGACGCCCGACGGGCCGATGATGGTCTGGGAGCACGGCCCTGAGGTCGGGCCCGAGGTCGTCCTGGTGCACGGCTTCGGCGACGCGGCGGCCGGCTGGGTCCCCACCACCCTGGTCCTCGGCAAGACGCACCACGTCACGCTCTTCGACCTGCCCGGCCACGGCCGCTCCTCTCCCCGCGGCGACAGCCTGTCGATGGAGCAGCTCGAGGCCGGCCTGCAGACGGTCATGGACCGCACCGACGGCGAGGTCGTCCTGGTGGGCAACTCGCTGGGAGGCTGGCTCGCCGCCCGCTACGCCCTGGACCACCCCGACCGGGTCAAGCACCTCGTGCTGGTCAACGCCGCCGGCCTGGCCCAGGACGTCCCCCGCGATCTGCTCCTTCCGACCAGCATTTCCCGCCAGCACGACAAGAACCGCGCCGTCCTCGGTGAGCACGTTCCCGACCTGCCCGACTTCGCCATGCGCGGCATGCTCCAGCTCAACGGCGCACCCCGCCTGCACGCCCTGTTCGACCAGCTGGAGCAGGGCGGCTTCAACATCGACGAGCGCGTCGGCAGCCTGTCCGTGCCGGTCACCTTCGTCTGGGGCACGCCTGACCCGTTCTTCCCGGTCGACGGCTACCTCGACCGGTACCAGCGCGCCCTGCCGAGCGCCCGGACCGTCACCCTCGACGGCTGCGGACACGCCCCCCAGTACAGCTGCGAGTCCGACCTGGCCGGCGCCATCATCGAAGCGAGCGAGTAGGCATGGTCGTCGGCAAGCTGAACTGGTGGACGATTGCGCGGGGCATCGCGCCGCAGATCGTGCTCTACACCCTCGCCAGCAC
>CALATR010000710.1 GCA_937891875.1 uncultured Pseudomonadota bacterium
GCCCGAGCCGCGGCGGAGAAGGCCATCTTCGAGCTGCGCGCCATCGCGGTGGTCGGCCCCCTGCGCAGCGAGGTCGCCAACGACGTCGCCCAGGTCGCCCAGGCCACCCGCACCCCGATGCTGGGCATGCACCAGGACGGCGAGGCCGCCGACGATCGCCCGTGGGTGATGGACGGCTTCTCCACCCCCGAGGCCCAGGTGGACGGCCTGGTCGCCCACGTCATGCAGTACGACGGCATGGAGTCCTTCGCGATCTTCGCCCCGGACAACGCGTACGGACGCGCGGCGGCGGACGCCTTCACCAAGGCCGTCGAGGCCCGGGGCGGCACCATCACCGTGCGCGAGCACTACGACACCGAGGCCCAGGACCTGATCCCCTTCGCCAAGAAGCTGGGTCGCAAGGACTACAAGGCGCGCGCCGCCGAGTGGGCCCGGGTCAAGCGCGAGGTCGCGGACGCGGGCGGCGATCCCAGCCGGGCGGTCCTGCCGCCGGTCATCGACTTCGACGGCATCTTCGTGCCCGACGGCTGGCGTCGCATCCCGGTCGCCGCGGCTGGCCTCGCCTACGAGGAGTTCCCGGTCGGCGAGTTCCGCATCACCCCCCGCGGCCCGACCGTGCCCCTGCTGGGCCTGTCCGGCTGGAACAACGAGCAGCTGGTCACCGCAGGCGGTCCGTACGTGCGAAACAGCCGCTTCGTCGACGTCTTCCTGCCCGACGACAGCGCGGTGCGCGAGTTCGTCAACGGCTTCCGGCAAGAGGCCGGCAAGGACCCGAGCACGCTGGAGGCCCAGACCTGGACCGTCGGACGCGTGCTGCGGGCCGCCGCTCGCGCGGACGCCTCCACCCGCGAGGCCTTCCGCAAGGCGCTCCTCGACGCGACCGTCTCCGACGCGACCGCCACCGGAGCGACCGGCATCGACGACGCGACCCGCCGCATCGACCACACGGTGCGCGTCCTGTCGCTGAACAAGGACGGCATCTTCGTGGTGAAGTCGCCCGAGCCGGACGCGCCGGAGTAGAGTGACGCGTGGCCGAGGTCACCCGGGGGTCCGGGGACCTCTTCCTGGAGCACCCGAACTGGAACCTCCGAGTCCCGCATCTGCGCCCCTCTCGGACGACCCCGAGCCTGCCCCTACCCAATCCCGGGAGGAACGCCTGATCGCCAGGCTCCTGCAGGCGGCGCACTCTGGACGCATCGCGCTCACCGTACCTCCCGGTGACGACGCCGCCGTGTTCCCGGACGGGACCGTGGTGGCGAGCGATCTGCTCGTGGAGGGCGTGCACTGGGATGGCCAGTTGTCGGCGGAGGACGTCGGCTTCAAGGCGGTCGCGGTCAACGCGAGCGACATGGCGGCGTCGGGCGCCCAGCCCACCTGGATGCTCCTGGACCTGGCCGTGCCCCGCGGCGACGAGGCCTGGGTGGAAGGCTTCGCCCAAGGCCTCGGCGAGGGAGCGCGCACCTGGGACGTCGACCTCATCGGCGGGGACACCAGCTCCGTCCCCCCGGCAGCCCCCCGCTTCGTCGCCATCA
>CALATR010000711.1 GCA_937891875.1 uncultured Pseudomonadota bacterium
GGAGGACGGCGGCCTGCTCGTGCACAGCGCGATCGCCGTGGACGAGGCCACCCTCGACGCCCTGCTGGCCGAGGGCGAGCCGACGGTCCTCATCGTTCCCAACGGGCTGCACCGGCTCGATGCTCCGGCGTACAAGGCGCGCTTTCCGCAGATGCGGGTGATCTGCCCCGAGGGTGCCCGGGCGGCGGTCGAGAAGAAGCTCCCGGTCGACGGGGGCTACCGCGACTTCGAGGGCGACGGGCGGGTCAGCGTGGAGCTCCTGGACGGGGTCGGCGAGGCGGAGGGCTTCCTGGCGGTGCGGGCCGACGACGGCGTCACCCTGGTCTTCAACGACGCGATCTTCAACATGCCCCACAAGGCCGGCCTCGAGGGCTTCATCTTCAAGCACATCACCGCGTCGTCCGGCGGCCCGAAGGTCTCGCGGCTGGGCAGGATGCTGGTCGTCAAGGACAAGCACGCGCTGGCGGCCCACCTCCGGCGCCTGGCCGACACCCCGGACCTCCGCCGCATCCTCGTCGCTCACCACGAGACCATCGAGGACGACCCCGCGGGCGTGCTCCGCCGCGTCGCCGACGCCCTCTGACGCAGCGGCCTTCCGCCTGTGTCATGGTGCGCTCCCACGCGCGGAGGCACCGTGTACACGGAATGGAGCAAGGGCTACTACGTCGGTTCGGCCTACACCGGCGGCTTCTACCCGGAGCACACGCCGGTCTCGATGGCCTGGGCCGCCCTGGTCTCGGGCACCGCCCCGCCGCCCCACGAGGGCGCGTTCACCTACCTCGAGCTCGGCTGCGGCTTCGGCGAGACCGCGCTGGCAGTCGCCGCGGCCCATCCCAAGGCTCGGGTCGTGGCGATGGACATGAACCCCGACCACGTGGTCGCGGTGCGGGACAAGGCCTCCGCACTGGGCCTGGACAACGTCGAGGTGTACGACGAGAGCTTCGCCGAGTTCCAGCACGACCTGCGGGCCGACTACGTCGCCAGCCACGGCGTCATCTCCTGGGTCACCGACCAGGTGCGCCAGGACTTCACCGCGATGCTGGACCGCACGACCAACGCCGGCGGCCTCGTCTACATCAGCTACAACGCCATGCCCGGCCGGGCGGCGGCCCGGGTGCTGCAGCGCCTCATCGTCGACCGGCTCCAGCACGAGACCGGCACCGACCTGCAGCGCCTGGAGAAGGCGATGTCCTTCGCCGGGCGGGTCGCGGAGAACAGCTACTTCTTCAAGAACCACCAGACGGTGGCCCGCTACCTCGACCAGACGAAGAAGCGGCCGGTGGCGTACCTGGCGCACGAGTTCATCAACGGCGCGTGGGACCCCCTGTGGTTCGAGGACGTCGCCCGCCTGCTCGAGGGCGCGAGGCTGTCGTGGGTGGGAGCCGCCGACTCGGTGCGATCGGTGGGAAGCCTGTCCACGCCGCGCTCGCTGCGGCCCATGCTGGAGGCGATCCCCGACCGGCTCCACCGCCAGACCGTGCGGGACGTCCTGCTGGATACAGGCTTCAGGCGGGATCTCTTCGGACGCGGTCGGCGGAGCATGCCCCCTGGGGGCCAGCGCCGGCGGGTGCTGCAGACGCGCTTCTGCCTCGCCGAGCCCCGCGACCAGTGCAAGCTCGACGTGGTCGTGCCCGCCGGGGAGATCCGCCTGCACGACGAGCCGTACGAGGCCATCCTGGACGCCCTCGCCGAGGGACCGCGCACCGGGTTCTCGATGGTCGGTCCCGTCGACGAAGACGCCGAGCAGATCTTCATCGGTATGCTCGTCCTGGTCGCGGTCGGCTACGCCAAGCCCTGCCTGACGGTCGTGCCCGACCCCGAGCGCGAGCAGAGCATCCGGGACGTCAACCTGCGTGCCGCCTCGCAGATCGACGACGAGGCCGTGCGCCTGGTCTCGCCCCTGACCGGCCACGGCCGCCGACTCGGCAGGTTCGACGCCCTCATCCTCCGAGGCGTCATGGAGGGGCGGGAGGACATCCCGCGCTTCGCCGCACACGCCCTGCACGAGGCCGGCCAGCAGCTGATCCTCGACGACATGCCCGTGGTCGATCCCGAGGAGCTGGTGCCGGAGTTCAGGAAGCTCGAGACCCGTTTCCACGAGCGCATCCGCCCGCTCCTGGAGCTGGACGGCATGCTGTAGGATCGGAGGCGATGGTCACCGGAGATCCGCCCACCCCGCCCAGCGACGACGCGCTCGGGGCGTGGGGTCGCTACGACGCGCTGGGCGTGCCCAGCCGCATCGGCCCGTGGAAGATCCTGGGACTGCTCGGTTCAGGAGGAACGAGCCTGGTCTTCGACGCCCAGGACGAGCACCGTCGGGTCGCGCTCAAGGTGCTGCGCCCCGGCCGCACCGACGCCGACGCCCGCGCCTTCCTCGCCGAGGGCGACACCCTGGCGCGCCTGAAGCACCCCGCCTTCCCGACGTTTCACGCCCGCGGCGTCACCGGCAGCATCTTGTGGATGGCGCTGGAGCGGGTCGAGGGCAAGGCGCTGTCCCGGTGGGCGCGAAAGCACGATCCCGCCGCTGTGCTCGACGTCATCATCGAGATCTGCGACGCGCTCGAGGAGGCGCACCACGAGGGCCTGGTCCACCGTGACCTCGACCCGAGCAACGTGCTGGTCACCGCCTCGGGGCACGCGCGGGTGATGGACTTCGGCATGGCGACCCGGCGCGACTGCACCCCGCCCGACGCGCCGACGCCGGTGGGCATGGCGACCCGCGACCGGTGGACGGGGACGCTGGGCTGGTCGGGCACGCCGGGCTGGGTGGCGCCCGAGGTGGCGGCCCGGGAGCCGTGGAGGGTCGGTCCGGCGACCGACGTGTGGGCGATAGGCCGCATGACCGCACAACTGTTGGGCGACCTGGGTGGACCCGCGGGCGAGGCGCTGCTGCGGGTGCTCCAGCGCGCGACCGACGACGCCCCCGAGGCCCGCCACGCCCACGCTGGCGAGCTCGGCCGGGAGCTGCGCTGGGTGCGTGCGCTGCTGGCGCGCGGACCTCGTTCCCCGCTGCCCCGACGCGTGGCCCGGGTGGTCGGTGTGGGTGTCGCCGTCGCCGCGGTGGGCATCTTCGCGGCGGGCGGGGCAATCGCCGTGTTCGGCTCGGGGAAGCTCGGCTTTCAGCGAGGGACCGCAGCCGGCATGCCCCCGCCCCCGGTCTTCGGAGGCAGCGACGCCGACACCGAGGACGCCCCGTTCACAGTCGCCCTGCTCGACGGGGACGAGGTCACCTGCGCCGGCGTGCTCGTCACCCCCGAGCTGGTCCTGACCGCCGCTCACTGCACCATCACCGCCGACACCGTCGTGGCCGACACGCTGGACCTGCAGGCCGGCGGCGAGCGGCGCGGCATCGTGGATGCGGCCCGGCACCCCGACTGGTCCAGCGACACCGGCCTGGACGCCGCCCTGGTCCTGCTCGACGCCCCCATCGAGGGCGTGGCCCCGGCGCTCCTCGACAGCCCCTGCCGCGACCTGCCCGCCGAGGGTTCCACCGCCCACGTCTACGGCTGGGGCGCCACCCGCGAGGACGGCGTCGGCAGCAGCCCCGTCCTCCAGCGCGGCGCGGTCGAGGTGACCGATCCCACCTGCACCACCACGCCCACCTGCCGCGGAGCGGTCGACGGCGAGCTGGTCGCCGCCGGGAGCGGAGTCGACGCCTGCGTGGGGGACTCCGGCGGCCCGCTCGTCGACGAGGATGGCGTCGTCATCGGCATCGTGGCCCGGGGCCTCGACGGGGAGAGCGCGTGCGGCGCGGGCGGCGTCTACACCCGGGTCGCCGCCC
>CALATR010000712.1 GCA_937891875.1 uncultured Pseudomonadota bacterium
CCTCGAGGGCGCGCTGCGGCACTCCACCCGCCAGGTCGAGCGGGACAAGATCTCCCGCGTGCTCGTCGCCGACGCCTATGCCAAGGAGAAGATGCACCGCTGGGAGGCGGCCATGCGGCGTCACCTGACGGACATCGACCGCTCCGACGCCGACCTCTGCTACATCTTCGCACGCTACCTGGCGCGCCAGGGGCCGGACCGGTCGACCGAGACCATCCGCTGGGTGGAGCTTGCGCTGGTCAACAAGGACAAGTGGTCGGGGACGCTGCGCACGGAGCGGGTCTACGCCCTGATGCGCCTGCGCGCGATCGCCGCCCAGCAGCGCTGGTACCAGGCGGAGAAGCACTTCCTGCAGGATCCCAGTGCGGCCCGCCAGAAGCTGGCGAACATCTGGCGCAACCGCACCAAGACGATGGCGCGCGAGTGGCTCGACTACGCCCTGGACGACGAGGTCCAGATGGACACCGGCCTGGCGTTCCAGATCTGCTTCAGCGCGGCTGGAACCCAGGACTTCTGCGACTTCACCGTCCCGAAGAGCTGAGCCACTCCTCGCGGAGCACCGCGTAGACGACCTCGTCGGTCCACTCGCCCTTCACGAACTCGTTCTGGACGAAGTGGGCCTCGCGGCGCATGCCGAGCCGCTCCAGCACGCGCGCAGACGGCGTGTTCCGGGCCTCGATCCGGCCGATGATCCGGTGCATGCCGGCCTCCTCGAACCCGATGCGGAGCATCTCCCGCGCGGCCTCGGTGGCGAAGCCGTGCCCGCAGGCCTCGGGGACGAGCACGTAGCCGATCTCGCCCTGATGGTGCTCGAACGCCCAGTAGCCGACGGACACCTCGCCGACGAAGCGTCCGTCGTCGGCCCGCTCCATGATCAGGCGCAAGCTGCCGCCGTCCCCGTCCAGCGCCCTGCCGGCGAGCAGGCGGTCCATGCGCTCGCGAAATCCCTCCCGGGTCGTTGGCTTCGCGTAGAGGAAGCGGATCACGTCCGGGTGGTTGTAGAGCGCGTACAGCCGCTCGAAGTCGTCCTCGACGACGGGGCGGAGCAGCAGGCGGGCGGTGCGGAGCGGGAAGTCGGGCGCGACGCGGCTCATGCGGCGAGCGCCTCGCTGCACCAGGTCACGATCCGGGCGGCCAGGGCGGCGTGGCCGAGCTCCTCCCTGGCGATCCTCGCCTGCACGAGGCGATCGGCGGGGTCGGGGGCGGAGCACGCCTCGTCCAGCGCCTGTGCGGCGGCGGCGCCCTCGTTGAGCACGCCGTCCTCCCACGACTCGACCAGCAGGGTGCGCAGGGCGTCCGCACGGGGGCCGAGGTCGCGGGCGCAGGTGGAGATCTCGTCGAGATGGAGCGTCTGACCGGACAGATCCGCGGCTCGCTGCAGGCACAGGCGGGCGTGCGCGACCTCCTCGTCGGCGGCGCGGAGGGTGGCGGCGATCAGGTCTGCGGGGGCGTCGACCGCGTCGAGCTCGGCGGCGAGGCGGAGGAAGGCGGCGACGGCGGCGTGCTCCTCGCGGGCGCGCTGGAGCCAGGTGGAGGCGACATCGGCGAGGACGTCATCGGAGGCGTCGGGCAACAGGTGGTGGTCCTCGTGGCGCAGGGGGCGGCCGACGACGCACGAGCTGTCGCCGAGCGAGGGGCCGAGGCCGAAGCTCAGGGTGGAGTCCTGGAAGCGGCCGTAGCGGGAGCGGGGCTGCTGTCGCGGCGTCTTGCTGAACGGGAGGATGGCGCCGCCGCGCAGGGCGGTCCAGAAGTTGCCCCCCGGACTGCCGGCGACGGCACCGCCCAGGTACATGCCGGGGCCGCCGCGGGTGCGCAGGGCCAGGCCCGGACGCACCTCGGCGAAGAGCATGGGGTCGCCGAAGTTGCAGTAGTCGGGGGGCACCGGCGCGACGCCGAAGAGCGGCTCCAGGGAGGCCTGCACGGAGCCGTCGGTGAACACGTCGACGCGGATGGACACACCGGCGTGGGGCTCCCAGGTCTTCGACACGTACGTGGAGCTGCGCAGGTCGATCGCGGCACCGACGCCCCAGGGTCGGATGGCGTCGGGTGTGTACGAGATCTCGAGCGTCGGCGCGACGCGGGTCTCGCCGGCGAGGGCGGGCGTGGCGGTCAGGGCGGCGACCGTGAGCAAGAGGGCGCGCATGGGGGCTCCTCGGGGTTTCCGTGCTGGGACAGCGTACGTGCAAACGGCGGGATCCGCGAGGGGCGTGCCGTGGATACGTGGCTTGGTGGCGTGGCGGGGCGCACCCCTTCAACCCTGACCCTCAGGTTGGCGGGGGGTGTCCGCGAGTCCGGCGGTCGTCAGGCCGCCAGCTCCCCCTGACACCACGCCACGATCCGCCCGGCCAGCCGCGCGTGGCCGAGCTCCTCCGTCGCGATCCGCGCCTGCACCACCCGATCCGTGGGGTCTGACGCGGAGTGCGCCTCGACGAAGGCCTGCACCGCCGCCGCGCCCTCGTTGAGCACGCCGTCCTCAAAGGACTCGACCAGCAGGGTGCGCAGGGCGTCGGGGCGGGAGCCGAGGTCGCGCGGTCGGGTGGAGATCTGGTCGAGATGGAGCGTCTGACCGGACAGATCCGCCGCCCGCTGGAGGCAGAGCCGGGCGTGTTCGACCTCCTCTTCGGCCGCTCGGCGGGCGTCGGCGATCAGGACGTCGGGGGCGTGAACCGCCTCCAGCTCGGCGGCGAGGCGGAGGAAGGCGGCGACGGCGGCGTGCTCCTCGCGGGCGCGCTCGAGCCAGGTGGCGGCGGACGCGAGGGGTGGGGCGTCGGACGCGTCGGGCAGGAGGTGCTGGGTGTGGTCGTCGCGGAGGGGGCGGCCGGCGATGGGGCCGAAGCTGTGGCAGCGAACGACTGAGCCGGTGCCTCCTACCCCCACGCTGAGGGTGGAGTCCTGGAAGCGGCCGTGGTCCGCGCGGGGCTCGAGCGTCGGGTGTCGGCTGAACGGCAGGATCGAAGCGATGCGACCCGCGATGGCGGCGTGGGAGCCTGGTGCGCCGGAGATGGCTCCACCCAGGAGCAGTCCTGGGCCACCTCGACTGCGGATCGCGAGTCCGGGCCGGAAGTCGACATCCAACGCGGTCGGGCTGCCGCTGCACTCCACCGCTGGCACGATGGCCACGCCAACCAGTGGCTCGACGGAGAACTGCACGGCGCCGTCCGCGAAGACGTCGATCCGAGCGGACGCGCCAGCGAGAGGCACCCTCCAGGGCTTGCCGTCGAACGTGCGGCGCAGGTCGACCGCGACCCCGAGTCCAGTCGGCCGCTCCGCAGCCGGCGTGTACGACAGCTCCACCGTGGGCGTGATGCGGGTGTCCGCCGCGCCCGCAGGGCTCGCACTCAGCGCCGCCACCGTCAGGATCGCAGTCGTTCGCATGCCTCCCCCCAGGGGAAGCTCCTACGTCCGCGATGCCTCAGGTGGGACGGCGAGTCGAAGCTCGGCCACCCCGGCGGGCTCAGCCCGGCGCGTCCACGCCCTCGCAGCCGTCCTGGATGCTGGCGATCGTGCAGAGCTTGTAGGCGACCGTGGTGTCCATCTCGGTCTCCTGCGCATAGCGGTACCACTCCAGCGCGGCCTTGCGGGTGTTCTCGCGCCACTCGAGGACCGAGTCGCGGTTGTCCTCGGAAGGATCGGCCGCAAACGTCTCTTCCATCGACTTCCACTTGGCCTGGGAGAGCGCCGAGCGGAGCTTGTACAGGCGGGTCACGCGCTCGTGGTAGACGCTGCCGGTCCACGCCGCGCGCTGACCGAGCGCCACGCCGGCCCACCGGTAGGCGTCGGTGTACTTCTCGGGGCCCTTCTCGTAGAGGTGCAGGGCG
>CALATR010000713.1 GCA_937891875.1 uncultured Pseudomonadota bacterium
CCTCGACAAGGGCTTCCTCGAGTGCTGCGGCGGTGCCGCGGTGCCCGCCCTGCCCGTGCTCGCCCTGCTCCACCTCGCCGTGTGGTGGACCGGGAGCGCCGTGCTGCTGGGCACCGGCATCGTGTTCATCAGCGGCGCCGTGCTCACCAACTACATCCACCGCCTCGCCCACCATCCAGAGCCGCCCGCGGTCATGGTCGCGCTGCAGCGCATCCGGCTGGTGCTGCCCCCTGGGGAGCACCGGCGCCACCACAGCGGCGATCATCGCCGCGGCTACGGCATCACCAGCGGTTGGTCCAACACCTTGCTCGAGCGGCTGGGCGCCTACCAGCGCGCCGAGGCCTTCCTCGCGCTGCTGGGCTCGCACCCCGACAGCGCTCGCTGACGGGACACCTCATGGACGTCGACGCCCTCATCGAGATCCTCTCCACCGCCGCCATGTGGCTCGGCCGATCCTGGCTGCGCTTCGCCATCGTCTGCGGCGGTAGCTTCCTGCTCTTCTGGGTGGTGTTCGCCCGCCGCTTCGCGCACCGCCGCTGCCAGCCCGGCGACGTCGAGCGCAGCATGCACTGGCGCGAGTTCCGCAACTCCATGCTCGGGGTCATCTTCTTCTTGACCCCCATGACCCTCGCCGCGCCGCTGGTGATGGGCGGCTACACCCAGCTCGAGCTGGACCCGACCGCGACGCCGTGGTGGCTGCTCATCATCCAGTTCATCGTGGTCGTCGTGGCCGCGGACACCTGGTTCTACTTCACCCACCGGCTGATGCACCACAGCCGGATCTACGCCTGGACCCACAAGCTCCACCACCTGGCCGACAACCCCTCGCCCCTGTCCGGCTACGCCTTCAGCTGGGCCGAGGGCATCGTGCTGGGCGCCTTCCTGCCGCTCCTGCTGCTGGTCATGCCGGTCAACGTCATCGTGCTCGCGGTGTTCGTGAACCTCTTCTCCCTGGGCGAGGCCTACGTGCACCTGGGGTACGAGATCCTGCCCCGCTGGCTCGCCAGAAATCCAGTTGGAAAGCTGATCGGGACGTCGGTGATGCACAGCATGCACCACGAGGACGGGGCCTACAACTTCGGCGTCTACTTCACCTGGTGGGACCGCGCCCTGGGCACCCTGCACCCCGACTACACCGAGCGCTACGAGGCCGTCACCGCACAGCCCCTGTTCGCCCGCACCCGAGCCCTCGAGCAGGCGGAGTGACCATGGACGCCACGCTGCAGACCCTCCTCCAGCACTCGGCACTCGCGGCCTGGATGCGCCCGGACGACCTCGCGCGCCTCGTGCACGGCCTCGAGCCGGTGTCGGTGGCCGCGGGGGAGCGCCTCTGTGCCGCCGGAGACCCCGCCGACGGTGCCTGGCTGCTCACTTCGGGAACCCTGGACGTGCTCTCCGCCGACGGCAGCCACCTCGACGAGGAGCACCCGGGCGCCCTCGTCGGCGAGCAGGCCCTGATGCCCGGCGGGCTCGGTCGCCGCAACGCGACCCTGCGCGCCCGCACCGACTGCCGGCTGCTGTCCATCGACGCACGGACCTTCGCCGAGCTGCTCGCCGCCCACCGCGACGCCCTCGAGCGCATGTCCGCGGCACGTCGCCGCAACCACCTGAGCCGCTCGGTCGACACCTTCCGCCGCCTGCTCGCCGAGAGCGTGGAGCGCCGCTGGGACGACGGCGAGTTCGTCTTCCGCGAAGGCGACGCAGCCGACGGGCTGTACGTCGTGCTCTCCGGCCGGGCGAGCGTGGTC
>CALATR010000714.1 GCA_937891875.1 uncultured Pseudomonadota bacterium
AGCAGTGCCGATCGTGCGACGATCCGCCCACGAAGCCGGGGGTCGTCCGCCTCGTCGAGGGCGGCGAGGGCGCGCCGGGTCGCTTCCAGCGCCTGATCGAGACGATCCGTCCTCTCCAGCACCGCCGCCCGCCAGCCCTGGAAGCAGCCCTCGAGCCGGTGGTCCTCCGCGTCCTCGAGCGCCGAGAGCGCGATGTCCAGCAGGCCCAGCGCCTCGTCGAGCTCGCCCTGCTCGGCCCGGATGACGCCGAGCTGCCCCCGACAGATCCCGGCCCACCGCCGGTCGCCCACGCGCTCCTGCTCCTCGATGGCCAGAGTGAGGTGCTCCCAGGCCAGCTCCAGGCGACCCTGCTCGTGGTACAGCTGGCCGAGCCAGGTCAGGATCCGAGCTTCGAGGCGAAGATCATCGAGCTGGCGCGCCAGCCCGAGGGCCTGTCGATGCAGGGCCCGAGCCTCGTCCAGAGAGCCGCGGTCACTCGCCCACCCCGCAACCTCGGCCCGGAGCCCGGCCTCCAGGCGGCGCGCGGGCAGATCGGCCAGTCGTTCCAGCACCTCGCGCCCCAGGGCGAGCGCCTCGTCCAGTCGTCCGGCAGCAGCGTGCCAGCGCGCCTCGGCGGCGTCGACCCGGGCGACGAGGACCCGATCCTGGGCCTCGATCGCCGCGCGTCTTGCCGCAGCCAGGAGCTTGCCTCCCTCGTCCGCGCGGCCCCGCGAGGCGGACCAGCGGCCACAGGCGAGCCACACCCGAGCGCGGACCACGGGACCCGCACCGTAGCGGACCAGGGAGGCGGCCACGGCCAGGTCGTGCTCGCAGCGCGCCACGTCACCGCGCACGTCGTGGGCGCGCGCCCGGGCCAGCCGCAGCTCGGCGAGGCGCTCCGAAGCGGCCCCCTTCGCTCCCTCCACGGTGTCATCGAGGATGTGGAGGTGATCTTCGTAGGGGCCCCTCGGCGCGAGTGCGGCGTCCAGGGCCACCGCCAGCACGCACGCCTCGTCGGCCAGATCGAGCTGCAGCGCCGCCTTGTGGGCCTCCCGCAGGTTGCCGACGTCGAGGCCGAGGCGCCGCGCTTCCTCGGGGCCGGACGCGCCGTCCAGGGCGGTCAGCAGCTCCTGTCCGCGGCGCGCCGCCCAGCGGACGTGGCGGGCGCGGGTGGCATCGGCGTCGTCCCGCTCGGCGAGACGTCCAGCCGCCCACTCGCGCAGGCTGTGCAGCATCGACAGGCGCACCGCCCCCGGCAGCCCGACGGGCTCGGAGCGCCGAAGCAGGCTTCGATCCTCCAGGCTCGCCAGCACGGCCTCCAGCTCCGGCGCGTCGTCCAGCGCGAGCACGGCCCGGGCCGCCGGCAGATCGAAGCCGCCCCGGAACACGCCGAGCTGGGCGAAGGCCGCCTGGGCCCAGGGCTCGAGCAGGCCCCACGACCAGCCGATGGCCTGGTCCAGGGTCGCGTGGCGTGCAGGACCATCGCGGGGACCCCGGCCGAGCGTCGAGAAGCGCGCGTTCAGCCGCTCGGCGAGCCGGCGCGGTGGCAGCACCCGCACCCGCACCGCCGCCAGCTCGAGCGCCAGGGGGTTGTGGTCCAGCTGCTCGGCGATCTGCTCGATGGCGGACAGATCCTCCTCGGCGAACTCGAGGTCGAGGCGCACGGCGCGGGCCCGGTCGACGAAGAGCGCCAGCGCCTCGCCGCGCTCCAGCGGCGGCAGCTCGAGGACCTCCTCACCGGGCAGACCGAGGGCCTGACGGCTGGTCACGAGGACCCGACACTCGGCAGCCCCCTCCCGCCAGGCCCGCACCGCGTTGGCCAGGCCGTCCACGACCTGCTCGGCGTTGTCCAGGATCAGCAGCATCTCCCCGCGTGCGGCGAGCGCGCGCCCGACCTGATCCCGGTCCGCGTCCACCGCGCCCTCCGGGTCCAGAGGCACGCCGATGGCGTCGGCCACCGCGGCCACGACCTCTTCTTCCGTGACCGCGTCCGCGAGCTCGACGAACCAGACGCCTCCGCCCTGACTCGACAGCACGTCGACCTGCGTCTGCCCATAGCGACGGGACAGCCTGGTCTTTCCCGCGCCAGCCGTACCGACGATGGTCACCAGGCGGCAGCCGCGCGCGAAGCGGCCGTGCAGGCTGGTCAGGACCTGGCGTCGGCCGACAAAGCTGTTGACGTCGAGATCGAGGTTGGTCCGGCGGGCGTCCGCCGTGCGTGGCGGGGGGAAGCTCCGGGTGGCCAGCGACTCCGGCGCCACCGCACCCACCGCGATGGGCGGGGTACCCGGCAGCACCTCCAGCGCACCCAGCGGTGTTCCCACCGCGCCCAGCTCGGACAGGGGGGACACGGCACGCCACAGCTCCGGTCCGACCAGGATCTGCCCGCCGTGGGCGAGCTCCAGCAGGCCCGCCGCCCGGTCGCGCACCGGACCTTCGTAGTCGTCGCCCAGCGGGTTGCCCGTGCCCAGCGCCACCGCGGCCGCCGCGCGCAGTCCGGCCCAACGACCCGATCGTTCCGGCGCCACCCGGGCGATCGGGTCGTCGGCAAGCGCGTCGGGCCAGTCCGCGTCCACCAGCCGCTCCTGGAGGGTCAGGGCGAAGGTCAGCGCCCCGTGGGGCTCCCCGAAGGCGACCAGGGGCTCGGCACCGCCGCGCACGAGGATCCCGCGCACGTCGTCCGCGGTCAGGCGCACCTGCTCGTCGAACACCGCCAGCGCGTCGCGAGCCAGGTCCGGAGCCCGGGCCGCGAGGTCGTCCATGCCCTCGACCCGCATGTGCACCAGCGCGACGCGCCCCTCTGGCAGGGCCGGCCTGGACGGCGTCAACGGCGCGAAGCGGTAGCCCTCGCCGAAGATCGTCAGCACGTGGCGAGGCTCGCGCGGGGCCTGCTCGATCTTGGTGCGCAGCCGCCGGATCGTGTTGTCGACCGTGCGGGTCACCATGTCCGGCGAGTAGCCCCACACCTCGACCAGCAGCTCCTCCCGCGTGATCGCGCGATCGGGATGTCGGGCGAAGAACGCCAGCAGATCGACCTCGCGCGCGGTCAGGCTGGCGGTCGTGCCGTCATCCCGGGCGACCAGGCGGCGCCTCAGATCGACCTTGCAGCCTTCGAGCTCGAGGGGGGGTTCGGGAAGCACGGCGCCTCCAGGCGGATCCTGCGGCAGGCCGCGGTCAGGGCTTCTTGAACGCGAAGACGTGCTCCCAGCGGGAGCTGTCGCGGGCGTGGTCGGGCCGCAGCAGGCTCGCACGGGCGACCGGCTCCAAGCCAGCCGCCAGCGCCGCGTCCCGGCTCGCTGCCACCGTGTCGACGGGACCGGTAGGGGTCAGACCGTCCCCGACGACCACCACCAGGTGCCCACCGGGCTGCAGCGCGCCCGCGACCGCCTTGGTCCACGCGTGGGTGTCCTCGACCCAGGCTCGGCGCGCGCGCTTGCCCTCCTTGCGCCAGGCGCGCCGCGGCCCGATCTCCCGGCGATCGTCCTCTCCGGGCGCGCCCAGCCACACCCGGCGGAGGTGCTGCATGGGCAGGTAGTCGTAGACTGCCGGGTACGGCGGCGAGGTGAGCGCGAGCTGCACGGGCTCGGGCACGGTGACCTGGCGAGC
>CALATR010000715.1 GCA_937891875.1 uncultured Pseudomonadota bacterium
CGGGGGCGGGAGGGCACGCCACCGGTGGCGACCGGGAGCTGACTGGCGATGCGGTCGACTGCGGGGGTGTCGGGCAGATCGGGCAGGGGAGGGTCCACCCAGCGCCCGGTGCGCTCCCACGGCGGGCCCGCGCTGCCCAGGGGGTCACCCTGGCGCTGCCGCACGAGGAAGGTGTACCAGTCGAGCGGAGCCTCGGTGAGCAGCCAGTTCGTGTCGGCGGCGGCCTCGTCGGTGCGACCCAGCGCCTCCAGCGAGCGGGCGCGCCAGTAGCGAGCGCCCGGCACGTAGCCCCGGTTGCGGTCGACGACCTTGGTGAGGCGCGCGACGGCATCCTCGTGATCACCCGCCATGTACGCGGCGAACCCGGCCGTGTAGGCCGAGCGTCGCCCGGCCCAGCCCCCGCGCTCGGCCACCGCGTCCAGCTGGGTGCGGGCCTGGTCGTAGTCCTTCGCCAGCAGCGCCGTGCGCGCGATGATCTCCTCGTTGCGGCGCCAGGTGCGGGTCTTGCCGTGCTTCTCCTGGCCCTGCAGCGCGATGGCGAGCGCCTCCTTGGGCCGCCCGCCCCGGTCCAGCGCCTTGTAGTGCTGCCAGAGCTGGTCCTCCTCGCCGGTCTCGTCGTAGCGGGCCTTGGACACCGCAGCGAGGGCGTCCCACTGGTGGGTGCGCCAGGCGAAGCGCGCGCTCTCGCCGTCGACCCAGGCGGCGAGCCCGGTCTGGCTCGGGTCCTCGACCGCGCGGGCCTTCAGCTCCTGGAACAGGGACCACGCCTCCTGCTTGCGCTTCGCATCCCGCAGGGAGATCGCCCGCTTCTGGAGGCTCGACACGTCGTCGGGCATGGTGGCGTCGGCGTCGCCGCGCTCCCGGAGCTCGGCGAGCAGGGCCTCGGCGACCCGGCCGGTCAGCGGCGCCTCGTGCTCGACCGCGAGCTTCTGCAGCAGGGGACGGGCCAGCTCGGGGTGCTTGTCGGTCCAGCGGTGGGCGATGGCGAGATCGATCTGCTCGCGGATGGCGTCTTCGGGGAAGGCCTCGTCGTGCTCGTCGGCGACGGTGCGCGCCCGGGTGGTCTGGCCGGCCTCGACCAGGGCGCGGGCCATGAGGCGCTGGCAGGCGGCGTCGAAGCGACCCTCGGGCCAGCGCTCGCGCACGGTCTCGCACTCGCGCACGGCGGTCCACGACTTCCCGCGCAGGCGGTCCTGCTCGGCCTCGTAGAAGGAGCCCCACTCGGCGAGGGGGCCGCCGCCCAGCCGCACCCGGGTGAAGGACTCGCTGGCCAGGTTGTGCAGCCCGCGCTCGCGGTAGATGAGGCCGGCGACGAAGCTGGCCAGAGCGCGATCGCGACCCCAGCGGGCCTCGATGATGCGCTCGGCGTCGCGCAGGGCACGGTCGAGATCGCCGGCGTCGAGGTGCTCGCGCAGGCGGGACAGGTCGGGGACCGGGCCCTCGGGAGCCCCGCCGGGTGCGACGTCGGGCGGGGTGAAGAGCAGGCTGCCGAGGTCGCTCGCGAGCACGGCCTCGTCGCCCTCGATCATGGCGGCGTCGCCCTCGACCATGGCGGCGTCGGCCGAGGCGACCTCGGTGGGGGCGCTCGGCACCGCGGTGACCTCGGACGCGGCGGCGTCGGACGCACCAGGAGCGCCCGGCGCGGCGAGGGCGATGGTGAGGCACAACGCGGCGACGGAAGACAATGGCAGGTGCTTGCGGGAACCGGCGGGGGGACGGCGGGTGGAC